>JACMJX010000011.1 GCA_014380425.1 Chitinophagaceae bacterium
ACGCGAAATTGAAGTGCTTAAACTCGTTTTCTTGGAATACAGCAATACCCAGATTGCAGAACAGCTCATCCTGAGAATCAGCACTATAGAAACACACAGAAAAAACCTGATAGCCAAATTGGGCGTAAATAATACGGTAGGCCTGGTAAAGTTTGCTCTTAAGAATAAACTTATACAGTAGCCGTGTTTAATTAAGACTTGTTGAAATATCTTTATTTCATATTTTTTTTGAGTATTTCTTTTAGTGCGAATGCACAAGAGACGGATACCGCTTACCTGAAGACACTGTACGACCGCTGCCTCGATTTTAACGAAGAACAGCTTGATTCTCTTTATTATTACTCCGAATTTATTAAAACAAGTTCAGCCGAATCCGGCTTCAACAAAGGAGATGTACTGTCGCTGCGATTGAAGGGTATTTATTACGATGTAAAAGGAGAATATGAAAAATCCATCGACTACTACCTGCAATCCCTCACCGCCGCACAGTTGATAGGTGGCACTGAATATGAGATAGCAGCCCTGACCGACCTAGCCATCCTCTATTCCCATATCAAGCAGCCGGAGAAAGCGAAACAGACCTACCTGCAATCCGCCGCTCTTTCCGCAAAACGCGGGTACCTGAGTTCGCTCATTACGGCCTATGCCAACCTGGGGGCAATATATAACCAGTTAGGAATGGCAGACAGCGCACTCTTTTTCCTCGAAGAAGGATTACGGGTTGGAAAACCGGTGGAAAAAAAGATAAACCTTTCGGTGATCTATAACAACCTGGGCAACGTATACTTTTTCAAAAAACAATATGCCCGAGCCCTTGAATATTTCAGGCAGAACAAGGACGGGCACCCGTTAAATAGTTCTCCCGCGGCCATGTGGGTAGATTATCTTAATATGGCCGATGTTTTCATAGAGCTGAATCAGTTCGATTCCGCCCATTTTTATGCAGACAGTGCGCTAAGTATCGCCCGGTTGCTGAACTCGAAAACCAAAGAAAGCGACAGTTACGCACTCATGGCCAAGTTGTATGAACGTAAGGGGGAGTACAAAGCTGCATACCAGTTTCAGAAAAGCTGGTATCAACTGGATACATCGCTGGTAAACGATGCTACCAATACCACCGTTGCAGGATTACAGGAAAAATACAATTCTCAAAAAAGACAGCGCGATAACGACGTGCTGAAGCTGGAAGTGGGGCGGCAGCGCTTGTATAAAAAGGCTACCATTTATTTACTGGTGGCTGCCGTCATTATAGCCCTGCTCATAACACTTTCCCTGCTTCAAAAGCACCGTATCAACCGCAAGCTGCAATCCGTTAACCAGCTTATACTGAAACAGAATGAGAAACTCACCGAACTTAACTTCGAAAAAAATTCCCTGATAAGTATAGTGTCGCACGACCTGGCCATTCCCTTTGCTACCATCAAGATGTGGAGCCAGTTGATGGTAAGGGGGAACCGTAACCTGGATGAAGAGCAAGACAAGGCCCTTACCCGTATCATCGATTCCACCACGAAAGGAGAAGAGCTAATACGTAATATTCTGGACGTGGAAAAAGCCGAAGTAAACCAGCAGCCGCTTTGTATCGAGTACTTCGACATTGCGCAATTACTGGAACGGATCGTGGATGATTTCCGCCTGGTGGCATCCAGGAAAAACATCCATCTTCAATACGAGGCACCATCATCTCCTATTATGCTGGTAAGTGATGTACAGCGAATCAACCGTATTTGTGAGAACCTTATTTCCAATGCGCTCAAATATACACCGCAGGGCCGCCATGTAATGGTAGATGTAACGGACGTTAAAGAGAATATCCAGATCAGCATCCAGGATGAAGGCGTAGGTATTGACAGGGAAGAGCTGCCCAGGCTTTTTTCCAAATACAGCAAGATATCTTCCCGGCCTAC
>JACMJX010000141.1 GCA_014380425.1 Chitinophagaceae bacterium
AACAGCACCTAATTGTAGCGATCTTCCTTTTTATGGCCTATACAGCGGCCTTTTCTCAGGAGCCCGAACCGGCAAAGTCTGGAGGAATTGACAAAAGTAAACTGTTCATCGGAGGTAATTTCGGTCTTAACTTCGGAACCTTTACCCTTGTTAATCTTTCCCCCCAGCTTGGGTATCGCTTTAATGATTACTTTGCCGCCGGAGCGGGAGTCAACTTCATTTATTCCTCTATAAGAGATGAATTTTCAGACGGTTCAACTACAAGATTTAACCAGGGTGTTACAGGTTTTAACATTTTCGGTAGGGTGTATCCCATTCAACAAATATTGCTACAAGTACAACCCGAGCTGAATTACACATGGGGCAAGTATAGAGAAAGGGGCTTCAACTATGACAATACATTTAAATTAGAAAGTAAGTTTATTCCATCGCTGCTTCTTGGAGGAGGAGCAGCATTGCCTGCGGGTTCAGGTGCTTTTGTAATTATGGCGCAGTATGATGTTTTGCAGCAGGAAAGAAACCCTTATGGAGATAAAATCTTTTTTAGTTTCGGATACAATATTGGCTTTTAACATAAACAAATAGAATGTCTCCAGTAGTATTGCTCGCATTCATAATAGGGTATTTTCTGATGCTCATCCTCGTCTCTTATTTTACCTCCCGAAACTCTTCCGACAACTCCAGTTTTTTTATAGCGAACCGTAATTCCAAATGGTACCTTGTTGCATTCGGATTGATAGGCACGGCTTTAAGCGGTGTTACTTTTATCTCCGTGCCAGGAGAGGTAGGAGCCCCGAGCGGAGCACAGTTTCGCTATTTCCAGTTTATTCTGGGCAATGCAGTGGGTTATGCAATAGTAGCTACAGTATTGTTACCCTTGTATTATAGAATGCAATTAACGTCCATCTACGAAGTAATAGAAAGAACCCTTGGTACGGTAAGTCACAAAACTGCTGCGGCTATTTTTCTGCTATCGCGTACCATCGGATCGGCCTTTCGCCTTTACCTGGTGGCCATCGTTCTGCAGCGGTATATTTTCGATGCGATGAACGTGCCTTTCTGGCTAACAATCGTAATATGCCTTGGTTTGATATGGGGTTATACTTTTAAAGGAGGGCTTAAAACCATTATCATTACAGATACGCTCCAAACAGTGTTTCTTGTCGCCTCTGTTTTTATATCGATCTACTTCATCTGCGAAAGCCTGAACCTTAATATTGCTACAGCTTTCGAAACCATCAAGGAGAGCGGCTATTCGAAGATATTTTTTGTTGATGATTTCATAGAAAGTAAGTTTCATTTCACTAAGCAGTTTCTGGGAGGAGTATTCGTTACCCTTGGTATGTTTGGGCTCGATCAGGATCTTATGCAGAAGAATCTAAGCTGCAAGAATATCAGGGAAGCGCAAAAAAATATGTTCACCTTCACCGGTGTATTTGTAATTGTCAACCTCTTCTTCCTAAGCGTAGGGGCTTTGTTATATGTTTATGCCAATAAAAATGGAATAGCAGTTCCACTGGATGCTATCAGCGGGAAGCCAAGAACTGATTATCTTTTTCCTGAAATTGCTTTAAACAGTTTCAAGGGTGTGCCTGCCGTGGTGTTCATGCTTGGCCTTACCGCCGCCACTTTTGCAACTACCGACAGCGCTCTTACCGCTCTTACTACATCTTTCTGTATCGACTTTTTAGGCTTCGACAAAACCAAAGGCGATAATGCTTCCTCTAAAGTAAGTACAAGGCATTGGGTGCACGTAGGGTTCTCGGTTCTCATACTTCTGGTAATACTGCTGTTTAATGCTATAAATAACGCTTCTGTAGTAAGCGCCATATTTAAGGTGGCTACCTTTACATACGGGCCGCTTATCGGGCTTTATGCTTTTTCACTGTACGCCAAAAAAAGAATTGCCCTGGACAAGGCAACACCGTTTATCTGTGTTCTTGCGCCCTTTTTATGTTTTCTCATCGATAAGTATTCTAAAGAGCTGCTCGGTGGCTATGTGTTTGCAGAGGAACTTATCATCGTTAACGGCTTACTTACGTTTCTCGGGTTACTGATGGTTTCCAGGCCTGTTAAAGGGGGAATAGCCCGGCATTGAATTACTCCTTAAATTTGCATCTTGGAACTTGTAAACAAATTAGTACAGGATTATGCAGAAAGATTTTCATCTCCCGAGGATGAAGTACTCAGCCGTATCGCTACTACTACAGCTTCAGATCATCCTCATGCCCATATGCTTAGCGGGCATATTCAAGGCCGCTTCCTGGAACTGATCAGCAGGATAGCGCGACCTACACATATTCTTGAAATAGGCACTTTCACGGGTTATAGCGCTATCTGCCTCGCGAGAGGACTACAGCCCGGCGGACTGCTTCATACAATAGAGCTTAGAGAAGAGGATGCGGCTACGGCAAGCAAAAACTTTAACAGAGCTGGTATGGCCGACCGGATACTATTACATACCGGAAATGCGTTGGAAATTATCCATACGCTTCACACCGGATGGGATATCGTTTTCATAGATGCTGATAAAGTAAGTTACCCTGCCTACTATCGGGCCGTTCTTCCTGCTGTAAGGGCAGGAGGAATTATAATTGCCGATAATGTCCTGTTTCATGGACAAGTTGTACAAGATACTATAAAGACAAAAAACGCCCGGGCTATCCATGCCTTTAACGAGATGGTACTGCAGGATGAATCTGTTGATAAAGTAATGCTAACCATAAGGGATGGGTTGATGTTGATATTAAAAAAATAAAACAGATAATAAATAAAGCATGCAACGTATTATTGTTTTAAGTGGATTGTTAATGCTAGCGGTACTTACCGCATCTTCTCAGCGCAAAGAGGATATAGTGAACTATATTAACGCCTATAAGGATATTGCAATAAGCGAGATGAAGCGTACCGGTGTGCCCGCATCCATTAAGCTCGCCCAGGGAATTCATGAAACGAGCGCCGGCACCAGTGATCTGGTTCAAAAATCGAATAATCATTTTGGTATTAAATGCAAAACCGGATGGGCCGGTCCTAAAGTGTATCACGATGATGATGCTGCGGGGGAATGTTTCAGAAGTTATGAAAAAGCCGAGGATTCTTACCGCGATCATTCTGACTTCTTAAAAAGAGGCGGAAGGTACGCGTTCCTTTTTCAGCTAGATCCCACAGACTATGAGGGCTGGGCCTACGGCCTCAAGAAAGCGGGTTATGCTACCAATATCAAGTACTCGCAAATACTGATACGTCTTATAAAGGAAAACAACCTGGAGCAGTACACGCTTATGGGGCTCAGCACGTTGAATCCGGGAGAACTGGCAACCACGGATGGATCGAAAGATCAGGAGGAAGCATCGAACGAGTCTACTTACTCCGGGCCAGCGATTACCATGCCCGCACCTGACTATCCTTCAGTTGATTTTCTAATCAATAAAACAAAAGTAATATTTGTAAAGCCCGGCACTTCATGGCTTTCTATAGCACAAACTTATGATTTGCAGTTGAAACGGTTGCTAGACTTTAACGACCTGGAATCAGAAGTGGAAATAGGTAAGCCGGGCCAGCTTGTTTTCCTGCAGCGCAAGCGTAAAGAAGGGGCCAAGGAGTTTCATATTGTGCAGGCCAGAGAGCGTTTGTATGATATTTGCCAGGAAGAAGGAATCCGGATGGAAAGCCTATTATCCTATAACCAATTGGATCAGGGAATGCAGCCAGCAGTTGGTGAAAAATTATACTTGCAGACGGCGGCAGATAAACGCCCTGAGCTGGCTGCAACGCCAGACAGGCGCAGTAACTAGAATCAGGCGCTGCAAGTAAACTGTATTATCCGTTATCTTTATGCAAACTCAAGGCTTATGATACGTCTGCATGATAAAAACTTTGAACCTTATCTTGCCGCTGAAGAAATTGCAGAGCGCGTTGCTGCCATAGCCAGCCAACTCAATACGAACTATGCAGGACAACGTCCGCTGTTTATAGCCATTCTTAACGGCTCTTTTATGTTTGCAGCCGATCTGTTCAAAAAGATCGATATAGAGGCAGAAATTTGCTTTATAAAAATGGCTTCGTACCGCGGCCTCAAATCCTCTGGTCCTGTTGTTACTGCTATAGGCCTGGATATTGAACTGTTTGACCGGCACGTGGTAATAATAGAAGATATTATAGACACGGGTAAAACACTTAATGCTTTTCTTCCTAAGCTGAAGTACCAACAGCCAGCTTCACTATCTATCGTTACCTTGTTGCACAAACCCGATGCAATTATTTTTCCGCTACAGATCGATTATACCGGCTTTACCATCCCCTCCAAATTCGTAGTAGGCTACGGCCTGGATTATGACGGACTTGGAAGGAATCTCCCGGAGATCTACAGGTTGGCAGAGTAGCCGCTTGTCCTTGTTTCTTTACACTGGTAAAACTTATTTTGAGATCTGCACCATAGAAGTTTTCTTTACAATCATTTCCTTAATTAATCCAAATTTATAAAGATGCAATACCTTTTAAGAAGGCATTTATTGCTTGTGATGATCGTATTCCTTACCCTGAATGTCTCTGCACAAAGAAAGAAAAAGAAATCAACTCCTCTTCCCCCGGCACCTGTAACGGTGGTTCCGGCTCCTAAAACAGGCCCTAAACCCTTTAAAGATGTTATTACTTCAAAGGCAGTGAGCACGAATGGGCTTTTTAACGTGCACAAAGTTGAAGACAAGTGGTACTTTGAATTGCCGGATTCTGTTTTCAACAGAGATATTATGGCCATTACCCGTTATAGCAAGGTAGCCGCTGGTGCGGGTGCCTATGGTGGTGAGCTTGTTAATCAGCAGGTTATCAGGTGGGAAAAAGGACCTGCCAATAATGTTTTTCTACGGGTAGTTACTACGGTAAGCGTTGCAAAAGATTCAGCCAGTCCTATTTTTCAGGCAGTGAGAAACAGTAATCTGAATCCGATAGGCGCTGCTTTCGATGTAAAAGCCTTCGGAAAAGATTCAGGAAAAGCTGTAGTGATCGAAGTCACTGAATTTTTTAAGGGTGATAACCAGGTGGTTTCCCTTTCACCTTCTGCAAAGAGAACACTGAACCTGAGTAGCATTTTAGGCGACCGCTCCTATATCGATACTATCAAAACCTTCCCTATAAATACGGAGATCCGGACGGTAAAAACCTTTAGCGCTACACCACCTTCGCCTTTCGGAAGCCCGGGTGGCGGTGGATTACCTGCGGCCACCTCCGCAGGCGTTGTTACCCTCGAATTAAACAACTCCTTTATTTTACTGCCCGAAAAGCCTATGCGTAAAAGGTTGTTCGACCGACGGGTAGGCTATTATGCGGACAATTATACTGAGTATAGTGACGACCAGCAAAAAGTAGAAAAAAGTGTATTTGCTGTAAGATGGAGGCTGGAACCGAAAGATGAAGATAGGGAGAAATGGAAAAAAGGAGAACTGGTCGAGCCCAAAAAACCGATCATCTATTACATAGACCCTGCCACCCCAAAAAAATGGAGACCTTACCTTATAGAAGGCGTTAACAACTGGAATACCGCTTTTGAGAAGGCAGGCTTTAAAAATGCTATCATGGGCAAGGAATGGCCGGAAAATGATTCTACAATGAGCCTTGAAGATGCGCGCTACTCCGTGTTGCGTTATTTTGCATCCAATGTACAGAATGCTTATGGGCCCAATGTACACGATCCCCGCAGTGGAGAAATCATCGAGAGCCATATAGGATGGTATCACAATGTGATGAGCCTCCTGCACGACTGGTACTTCATACAAGGTGCAGCGGTTGATCCCCGTGCGCGTAAAGTTACATACGACGATACCCTGATGGGGGAGCTAATCCGTTTCGTATCATCTCACGAAGTTGGCCATACACTGGGCCTGCTACATAATATGGGAGCAAGCAATGCTACCCCTGTAGAAAAGCTGAGAGATAAAACATGGCTGGAGAAATACGGTCATACCGTTTCCATAATGGATTACGCCCGCTTCAATTATGTTGCTCAGCCGGGAGACGGTATCACCAACCTGCTTCCTAAAATAAGCGTGTACGATAAATGGGCAATCGAATGGGGGTATAAACCTGTTCCCGAATCACTTGATGAGGAAGAAGAAAAGAAACTATTGAACAAGTGGGTGATGTCTCATGAAAACGATCCGATGTACTGGTTCGGCGGAGAGGGCACGAATAATGATCCCCGGGCGCAAACGGAATCTTTAGGTGATAACAATATGAAAGCAGGTGAGTATGGTATCAGGAACCTGAAAAGGATTATGGCTAATGTTACCGAGTGGACGAAAGAAGAGGCAGACCCCTATAAGAATCTTGATGAGATCTATAAGGAAATCTTTGCTCAATATAACCGGTATGTGTATCATGTAACCAAAAATATCGGGGGCATTTATGAAACCTTTAAGACTTCTGATCAGAAAGGCGATGTGTACAAACCAACCCCAAAAGCTATTCAGAAAGAAGCGATGTTGTTTTTAAACAGGCAGTTATTCACTACACCTTCATGGCTGCTGGATAAGAACGTACTCAACCGGATAGCCGAGCCATCCACCGATCGCTATAGCTCTTTTCTTGATAATGTAATGGGTTCCTTGCTTAGCACGACAAGGCTCTCAAGAATGATCGCTACCAGTAACCGCGAAACCACCGCTTATACTATTGAAGAGTATTATAAGGATCTGAAGAAATCTGTATGGACAGAGCTGCCTGCCCGCTCAGTTATAACCGTGTATCGCCGGGATCTTCAGAAGAGTTATGTAAACAAGATGATTGCGCTTATTGCTCCGCCATCATCCGCTTCCGGCACGGGTACTATATCGTTCCTGCCAAGTGCTCCTGTCGATGGCTCGAAATCTGATATCGGCTCTCTTACCAGAGCAAACCTTCAGATCCTTAGAACAGAAATACGTGCCGCAATACCGTTTATGAAGAATAACATGAGCAGGTATCATTTACAGGACATTGCTGAAAGAATTAAAACAGCGCTGTCACCAAGAGAATAAAACCTGAAAAATCAATGGATTCATACATTAAAAAACCTCATGACAACATGAGGTTTTTTATCGAGGGTGGTAGTCATAGTATTAAGCAGTTGACATGGGCTACACAAAAAAAGGGCCTCCTGTAGAAACAGGTGGCCTCAACGATTGCTTGCCATATGAAAAAGAGTTGAAATATTTTATGCAATCACATCTCCCGATTTATCCCTAATTACATTACACTTATTTCGATGTGATTAGTATGATGTAAAAATGCATCAAAAAAATGTAACTACAAAGAATTACATCATATAATTTTTATTACAATGCTTAATATACTGATAAATTAGGACGCTTGCTCCATTTTATAAGCTTCCAGGGCTTTTTCAAGGCAATCCATTGCAGAATGTATAGCTTCTGAATTTAAAACATAAGCCAGCCGCACTTCATTTCTACCCAGCCCTTCAGTTCCATAGAAACCGGAGGCTGGCGCCAGCATCAATGTACTTCCCTTATAGGAAAACGTTTCCAGTAACCATTGGCAGAACGCATCGGCATCCTCAAGTGGAAGCTTTGCCATGGCATAAAAAGCGCCACCAGGGTTGGGGCAATATACCCCTGGTATAGCGTTCAGCCTACTCACCAGCGTGTCTCTGCGCAAACGATACTCTGCCTTCGTAGTATCGAAATAATTGTCAGGAAGGCCCATAGCTGCTTCCCCGGCTATCTGGGCTAAACCCGGAGGGCTCAGCCTCGCCTGCGCGAATTTCATTACAGTATCGAGGACAGACTGGTTTCTTGTAACCAGCGCACCAATTCTGGCGCCGCAGGCGCTATAGCGCTTGCTGATAGTATCCATCAAAACAACATTTTCCTCCACGCCAGAAAGATGCATGGCACTGATATGTTCGCCTTCATAGCAGAACTCCCTATAGGCTTCATCGGAAAAAAGGAATAAATTATGCTGAAGAACGATCTTTTTAAGGGTCTCCATTTCCCCACGACTGTAAAGATATCCGGTAGGATTATTGGGATTGCAGATCACGATTGCTTTGGTACGGGGAGTGATTGCTTTTTCGAATTCGTCAATAGGAGGAAGTGCGAAACCTGTCTCGATAACGGAAGTAATAGGTTTTACCGTTACCCCTGCTTCTACTGCAAAACCGTTGTAATTGGCATAAAAAGGTTCGGGTATAATTACTTCATCGCCAGGGTCTAGGCAGGCCATAAAGCCGAAAAGGATAGCCTCAGAACCGCCGGTAGTAACGATGATCTGGTTGTGATTTACATCGATGCCTGCTTTACCATAGTACTCCGTTAGCTTCCTGCGGTAACTTTCATTGCCGGCACTATGGCTGTATTCAAGTACTTTGAAATCGGAATGCCTCACCGCATCCAGCAGAAGTTTTGGGGTCTCTATATCAGGCTGGCCGATATTCAGGTGATAAACGCGGGTTCCTCTTTTCTTTGCCGCTTCAGCGTAGGGTACCAGCTTGCGGATAGGGGACGCCGGCATCGCATCTCCTCTTTTACTTATCTTTAGCATGCCGCAAAAATAAGGTAAAGTCAAAAAAATCCCCGCTCCAAGGCGGGGATCGTTTTAAACTATAACAAATTATTTAGTATTCTTCTTTGTTTTAGTTGCTTCATACTTCGCATAGTCTTCTGCAGTTAGTACTTCGCCTGTAATGTTTAGTTCTACCGGAAGATCGTACCCCGCTACTTTTACCGTAATAGCTTTGCTGAAAGGCCCGGCTGCCGCTGCGTTGAAACCAGCAGTGATCTTGTCACCCTTGCTTTGCAAAACAGGTGTTTTAGGCCAAGTAGGAGTGGTGCAGCCACAGCTTGCTGTTGCCGATTCGATCACCACGGGCTGCGATGCCACGTTCTTGAAGGAGAAATCGTGCGTTACCGCAACGCCTTGCTTGATCTTACCGAAATCGTGCTTTAATTGGGTGAAAGTAATAGCATCGACAGCTTTTTTCTGAGAAAAGGAAGTAGTCGCGATCATAACCGCCAGTAAGGAAAATAGGAACTTTTTCATGATACTTGTTTATTCTTATGATTATTATTGATTAGCCTGTTTTAATAACCCGATAGATGTGTTTACCGGGGCGGGGGTTGCAGGTGCTTTATAAACATTACCTTTAATTATCACCGTTTTCACCTGGTTGCCGTTGTAAACAATACTTACTGTTTTCTCGAAACTCCCCTCCGCTGCCGCATTATAACCCACTTTTATTCGAGTTGTTCCATTTGGCAACACAGGATCTTTACCCCATATAGGCGTTGTGCACCCACAACTAGCCTGAACATCCTCTAATTTCAAAGTATCCGACCCATTGTTTACGATCTCGAATTCATGCGAAACCGGTCTGCCCTGCAAAATAGTACCGAAGTCAAAAGATTTCTCTTTTAATTCCAGTATGTTTCCCGGCTCTTTAACGACCGCAGTGCCCTGTGCCAATACTCCTGCACAAGAGACTATCAACAACATTAAAACTAAAAAAATGTTCTTCATATACTGTAATTATTAGCGATTAGCGAGATTTGTAACGCATAACAAATTTACATATTGTCGTTGAAATCAGGAAATTCCCGAAATACTGATTTTCCTCAGTTTCCTTTATTTTTGTTACATGGATAATCACACCACTAATGAATTGCTTGCCACCGGCCAGCTTTCTTTCGACCATTTCAGAGAGGCTGTGCTCCAGGACTACCGCATTTGTTGCGAGAGCCGGGAAGCGAGTCTTATGGGGCGAAAGGATGTTTTGACGGGCAAAGCCAAGTTCGGCATCTTCGGCGACGGCAAGGAAGTACCACAGGTGGCCATGGCCAAGTTCTTCAAGGCGGGTGATTTCTATACGGGTTACTATCGCGATCAAACCTTCGCATTCGCTTCGGGAGCAGCTACGATAGGCGAATTCTTCTCCCAGCTGTATGCCGATCCGGATCAGTCCAACGATCCGCACAGTGCTGGCCGGCAGATGAACTCGCACTTTGCTACAAAGATGGTGAACGAAGACGGTGAATTCATTGATCTCGTCAACCAAAAAAACCTTACAGCCGGTATGGCGCCTACGGCAGGTCAAATGCCGAAGGCAATAGGCCTCGCTTATGCTTCCAAGGTATTCCGCGAGCTCGAAAGCCTGAAACAGTTTCAGCATCTTTCAAACAATGGCGACGAAGTGTGTTTTTGCACGATCGGCGATGCCGCAACAAGCGAAGGACATTTCTGGGAAACCGTTAATGCCGCCGGCGTATTGCAGATTCCCATAGCTTTTTTTATATGGGATGATGGCTACGGTATTTCAGTACCCAAAAAATACCAGACGACAAAAGGCTCCATTTCCGAAGCTCTTAAAGGGTTTCAGAAGAAAGAAGGAACAAACGGCATCGATATCTATAAAGTGAAAGCCTGGGATTATGCAGGCATGTGTGAAGTGTTTGAAGCAGCCATTCAGAAGATCCGCGAAACCCATGTTCCTGCGCTGTTTCATGTGGAAGAAGTAACACAGCCGCAGGGGCATTCTACATCGGGTAGCCACGAACGATATAAACCGCAGGAAAGGCTGGAATGGGAAAGGGAATGGGATTGTATAAGAAAGATGAAAGAATGGATCGTTGAAAATGCCCTTGCCAGTGAGGAGGAACTGATGGATATAGAAGTAGCTGCTAAAGCTTCCATTAAAGAGAACAGAAATGCTGCCTGGGGAAAATACCAGCTTCCCATCCAGCAGCAGGTAACTGAAACGGTGACGATGATCAGCAAGCTCACTGAGCACCTGCCCGATGCACAAGCAAAATTGAATAAGATATCAGCCAGTCTCTCCGCCAACCGCGAGCCGAACCGCCGGGATGTGATGCACGTATTGCACCGCGCCCTGCTGATTGCCGGCAAGAATGACAAAGCGGAAGATTTGAGAAATTACTATACCTGGCTAAAGGAGGAGAACAAAAGGCTTTATAATTCTTACCTGTATTTTCAAGGAGCGCGCAGCCCCATGAAAGCTGCCGAGCAAAAGGCCACCTACGCCGCGGATGCACCGGTAATGAATGGCTATGAAATACTGAACCGGTTCTTCGACGAGCTTTTTGCTTCCAATCCGGCTGTTTTTGCATTCGGGGAAGACCTGGGTTTTATAGGGGATGTAAACCAAGGCTTTGCAGGCCTGCAGGCCAAGTATGGCAACCAGCGCATTTTCGATACCGGCATACGGGAACTCACTATCATGGGGCAGGGCATTGGTATGGCTATGCGGGGCCTTCGGCCTATTGCAGAAATACAGTACCTGGATTACCTGCTTTATGGCTTGCAGCCGCTCAGTGATGATGTGGCAACCCTCCATTTCCGCTCCGCGGGAAGGCAAAGCGCCCCGCTGATCGTACGCACCCGTGGTCACCGCCTGGAGGGAATCTGGCATACAGGCTCTCCCATGGGGATGATGATCCATTCGCTGCGCGGCATCCATATCTGTGTTCCTCGAAACATGGTGCAGGCCGCAGGTATGTATAATACGCTGCTGAAGGGTATTGACCCCGGCATCGTAATCGAAGGCCTGAACGGCTACCGTTTGAAAGAAAAAATGCCCTCCAACCTGCTGCAATTTACCGTGCCGCTAGGGGTGCCGGAAATTCTACAGGAAGGAAACGATATAACCATGGTGTCTTACGGATCCACGCTTCGGATAGTGCAGGACGCGGCAAGAACACTGGAAGAACAGGGTATCAGCTGCGAGGTGATCGATGTGCAAACCTTGCTGCCATTCGATATTCACCACAGTATTTTACAGTCGCTGAAGAAAACCAACCGCATCGTATTTATAGACGAAGATGTGCCAGGGGGTGCCGCAGGCTATATGTTCAATAAAGTGATGGAAGAGCAGGAAGGCTACCGCTGGCTGGATGTATCGCCCAGAACCATCACCGCCAAAGAACATCGCACAGCTTATGCCAGTGATGGCGACTATTTCGGCAAGCCCAACGCGGAAGATATTATAGACACAGTGATGGAGATGATGCACGAATAAGTGGTGCTCCTATTTAAGATTGTAATACACTTTCTGTACATCCTCATCCTGTTCCAGCTTGTCTACCAGTTCAAGAACATCTTTAGCCTGGTCTTCGGGAAGTTCCATGGTAGTAACGGGGATTCTTGTAAGCTCGGCACTTAAGGGTGTAATGCCTTTATCTTCCAGGGCTTTACTCATATTGCCAAATTCCGTGAAGGCGGCTCGTATCACAATATGCCCTTCGCTGTCTTCCCCTATTTCTTCCAGTCCGAAATCGATCAGTTCCAGCTCGAGGTCCTCGAGATTCACTCCTTCTTTCTTGATCTTGAACTCACCGAACCGGTTGAATGTAAAAGCAACGGAGCCACTGGTACCCAGGCTACCGCCTGATTTGTTGAAATGCATGCGCACGTTGGCAACCGTGCGGGTAGGGTTGTCGGTGGCCGTTTCTACCAATACCGCAATACCATGTGGTGCATATCCTTCATATACTACTTCCTCGTAGTTCGTCATGTCTTTACCCATGGCCCGCTTGATGGCCGCCTCTACCCTGTCCTTCGGCATGTTGACGCCTTTGGCATTGAGGTAGCATCTCCTGAGTGCAGGATTGTCGTCAGGGTTCGGGCCTCCTGCTTTTACTGCAATGGCTATTTCCTTTCCGATCCTGGTAAAGTTTTTAGCCATCTTATCCCAGCGGGCAAACATGCTGCTCTTTCTTACTTCGAATATGCGACCCATAGTAATCAGTTATTTTAAATGAAACAGTGTGCAAAAATAAACAGTTTGCAGCAATAAAAGACCGCCCTATGGAGCGGTCTTGTTATATGAAATCTCATATCAAAAGATATTTACAAGCCTCCTTTATTAAGTTTGCTATTCTTGCGGCTGTATCCAAAATAAATCAGGAAACCAATAGCCAGCCACCCGAACAGCCTCAGCCAGTTTGTCCAGCCCAGGCCTAGCATCATCAGCACACAAGCGGCTACGCCCAGGAGAGGAACAACCGGTACGAAAGGCGTTTTAAATTGACGGGGCAGCTCAGGATTTGTTTTACGCAATATTATTACGCCTACACATACCAGGCTAAACGCGAAAAGTGTTCCAATACTTGTCATATCTCCTACCACATCTCCCGGAACAAAAGCGGCAAAGACTCCTACAAGAACCAGGATGATCAGGTTGGCCTTGTAGGGCGTTTTAAATTTAGGGTGTACTTCACTGAATACTCTCGGTAAAAGACCGTCCTTACTCATAGAGTAGAATACCCTTGATTGCCCAAGTAACATCACAAGTATCACAGACGAGAACCCGGCAAGAATGGCAACCGTAACCAGTTTGCCCAACCAGCCATACCCAAGCATGTATTTATTGATAGCAAAAGCCACGGAAGCTTCCTTACCCGTAGTTCTGAAGTCCTCAGTAGTAGCTACGCCCGTAAGTACATGCGCGAAAAGAACATATAAGATAGTGCAAATGGCCAATGAGCCAAGGATACCGATCGGCATGTCCCGCTTTGGATTCTTGGCTTCCTGGGCTGCGGTACTTACAGCGTCAAAACCAATGAATGCGAAGAAGACGACTCCGGCAGCTCCAATAATGCCCCAAAACCCACCGAAACTATGGCTGATACCATGAGGATCTACATAAGTACTGGCTTGTGGAATATATGTATCATGATTTACAGGATTGATAAAACCCCAGCCGATCACAATTATCAGAATTACGATAGCCACTTTCGTAATAACTATCAGACCGTTTACTACGGCGGATTCCTGGGTGCCTCTTATTAACAAAAGGCTCAGCAGCGATACGATGAACAATGCCGGTAGATTGATCATTCCCGTTGCAATTACTGCATTTGTTTGAGGGTCGAACAGTTTTTCAAAAGGAGAATGGCACCATTCGTAGGGTATCGGCTTCCAGTGAAGCACATTGATGAGTAGATTGTTGAGATATTCGCTCCAGGCAATACCTACTGTGGCAGCACCTACTGCATATTCGAGAACCAGGTCCCATCCAATAATCCAGGCTACGAGCTCTCCCATGGTAGCATAACTGTAAGTATAAGCGCTACCTGCAATAGGAATAGAAGATGACAGTTCAGCATAACACAACCCAGCGAGCGCACATCCTATCGCAGCAACGAGAAATCCGAGTGTTACCGAGGGGCCTGCGTTCTGCGCAGCTGCAGAAGCCGTGCGCACGAACAAACCTGCACCGATAATGGCACCTATTCCAAGTGCTACCAGAGATCCTGCAGTAAGTGTTCTCTTTAGCCCTTTTTCTGAATCCGCAGCTTCGGCTATCAATACACTCATAGGCTTTTTAGCAAATAAACTCATACAAGTCAGTTAATAATTAAATTAATGAAGGTTGGTATAAATAAAGATCGTAAAATAAGGAAAATTGTTTGAATAGCGCCTTTAATGGAAGCAAATGCCTTATACCATGGCTTACCTGCCGTCTTAATTTTAGGCATTGCATGTTTTTTACAAGTTTCAACGCTATATTGCCACATACAATTTATCGTTATGCCAAAAAGGAACCGTCTTACATTATTCATACTGTTATCAATGGTGTTGGGTATTGGTGTCGGATATTTTATTTTCTCCGGCACTTCTCCCGAGTTCCGGGCGTCCTTTTCAAAAAATATCAAACTTCTCAGCACTGTGTTCATCCGCCTGGTGCAGATGATCATTGCACCCCTGGTATTTTCCACTCTTGTTGTGGGTATCGCCAAACTGGGTGATCTCAAAACGGTGGGCCGGGTAGGTGGAAAGGCCTTGCTTTGGTTCGTTACCGCTTCCCTGGCGTCGCTGCTGATTGGCATGGCCCTGGTGAATGCTTTAGAGCCAGGTAAGTTTATCAATCTTGCCAAAACCGATACTGCCGGTTTACAGGATCTGATGAATAAAAAGCAGTCGTTCTCCGTGCAGAACTTCGTGGAGCACGTGATCCCCCGTAGTGTATTCGAGGCGATGGCTACCAATGAAATTCTGCAGCTGGTGGTGTTTTCCATCTTCTTCGGGGTGGCGGCGGCTGCCATAGGAGATCCGGTGAAACCGGTGATCAAAGCCCTGGATGCCTTGTCGCATATCATCCTCAAGATGGTCAATTATGTGATGAATTTTGCACCACTGGGCGTATTCGGTGCTATTGCCGCCGTTGTAGCTACCAATGGGGGCGAGATCTTCAGGTTCTATATCGTTTATTTTTTGTACTTCCTATTGGGCATTGCCATTTTATGGACGGTTCTTCTTGGTGTGGGCTTCGTGATACTGAAGCAGCGCCTGCCTTTGCTGCTGAAACGAATTGGCAGCCCCATGCTGATTGCCTTCAGCACTACCAGTAGCGAAGCAGTATTTCCGAAACTCACCGAAGAACTGGAGCGATTTGGGTGTAAGGACAAGATCGTGGCGTTTGTGCTTCCCCTCGGCTATTCTTTCAACCTTGATGGCAGTATGATGTATATGACGTTTGCCAGCCTCGCCATAGCCCAGGCCTATGGCGTGCATCTTCCCCTGGCCACCCAGCTTACGATGCTGCTCGTGCTGATGCTAACCAGCAAGGGTATTGCCGGCGTGCCGCGGGCTTCGTTAGTAGTGGTGCTGGCCACCTGCGCCATGTTCAACATACCCCCTGAAGGCGTGGCGCTGATACTGCCGATCGATCATTTCTGCGATATGTTCCGCACCGCTACCAATGTACTGGGAAATGCGCTGGCTACCACCGCAGTCAGCAAATGGGAGCATTCCCTGGGAGAACCCATTGAACCGGTAGCTACGGTGTAGCCGGTTAACCTCAATATATTATCTTTGCCCGAAATCTACCTAAAACGTCATGATAGAATTACTGCAATTCACCTTTAAAGACCTGCTTAACCCGGAGTTTTATATCAATCATGGAGGCCTGTGGATGATTCTGTTTATCGTGTTTGCCGAAACAGGCCTGATGGTAGGCTTCTTTTTACCGGGTGACAGTTTGCTGTTCGTTGCCGGTATCTACAGCAAAATGCTGGTGAATACGATCATTCCTGGTGGCACGGGTTCGGATGTAGTAGATCTGCTGCTGCTTTTTGTACTGATTTCCATTGCTGGCATTATCGGCAACTCCGTAGGATATTGGTTCGGTAAAAAAGGAGGGCCTTACCTGTTTGAGCGAAAGGACACTTTTTTCTTTAAAAGAAAGCATCTTTTGCAGGCCCGGGAGTTTTACGACAAGCATGGCGGGCAGGCAATCGTGTTCGCGCGCTTTCTTCCCATCGTGCGTACTTTCGCACCTATTATCGCAGGCATCGTTCAGATGGATCGCAAAAAATTCATGTACTACAATATCATTGGCTGCCTTGCATGGGTGTTCACAATGCTGTTTGCCGGCCATTACCTGGATAAATTATTTCTCGCCAAGTTTAATTTCGATCTTAAAGAACATCTCGAAATACTGGTATTGATCATTGTGGCCATTACCACGCTGCCGGTGCTCTATAAACTGTTTTTCGGTAAAAAGAAACCCAACGACCTGATTCCTTAAACTACCTGTTTGCTTATGAAAAAAGACTCTATAGTTGGCCTTGCAGTCATTGTAGCAGCCCTTGGGTATTTTGTCGACATTTATGATCTCCTGCTTTTTACCATCGTGCGGGAGCCCAGTTTAAGAGGCATTCATGTTGCGGAAAGCATGATGTTGCAAGCTAGTACCCGCATCATCAATTTCCAGATGGTAGGACTGCTGATCGGGGGCATTCTCTGGGGCGTACTGGGCGACCGCAAGGGAAGACTCTCGGTATTATTCGGCTCCATCCTTCTTTATTCTGCTGCTAATTTCATCACCGGCTTTATTCAGACAACGGAACAATATGCCTGGGCCCGCTTCGTGGCAGGCCTTGGCCTTGCCGGAGAGCTCGGAGCGGGAATAACGCTGGTAAGCGAGCTGCTTCCAAAAGAGAAAAGAGGGGTCGGCACATCGCTGGTAGCAGGTATCGGATTAAGCGGAGCGGTCGCCGCGTATTTTACGTATCATTTTACCCAAGACTGGCGCCTGTGCTATAAAATTGGCGGAGCCCTGGGGCTTGTGCTTCTTTTCCTGCGCATCAAGGTAGCCGAATCGGGCATGTACAGCAGTACCAAAACAAAGGGAGTATCCCGCGGCAATTTTATGTTGTTCTTTAATAACCGCAGAAGGTTCCGCAAATATATGCTTGCCATTCTTATCGGGTTGCCTACCTGGTATGTGATCGGCATCCTGATCAATCTTTCCAACAGGTTCCACACGGCTCTTAACGGGGATGCCTTGCTGGATTCCGGCAGGGCGATCATGTTTGGTTATGTAGGCATTTCATTGGGCGATATAACGGTAGGCCTGGTAAGCCAGTGGCTAAAGAGCCGTAAAAAGGCGCTCTTCATTTTTTATGGGCTTACTCTTGTAGGTATAATACTGTATTTCAGTCCTTATAACAACAGCCAAACTTCGATGTACGCCATTTCCGGTTACCTGGGCTTTGCAACAGGCTTCTGGGCTATTTTCGTTACCATGGGGGCTGAGCAGTTTGGAACCAACATAAGAGCCACCGCAGCTACCACCATTCCTAACATGGTGCGGGGTGCTTTAGTGCTTTTGAATCTTCTTTTCATCGACCTCTTTCAGAAAAACTTTGGCTGGCCGATAGTAAAAGCCGGCATCGTTACGGGCATACTTGTAATGGTTATCGCAACACTTGCCGCCTACTTTACCGAAGAAACGTTTCATAAGGATTTAGATTATATTGAGGAATGAAATTCCTGATCATACGATTCAGCTCGATAGGTGATATCGTACTAACGACTCCTGTTGTACGCTGCCTGAAGAAGCAGGTGGTAACCGCGGAAATTCATTTTCTTACGAAGCCTGTTTTCGCGGGTCTGGTCTCCGCCAATCCCTATATCGATCGATATCATGTTCTTCAGCCCGATCTGGATGCGACGATCGAAGCGCTGAAAACGGAAGACTTCGACTATGTGATCGATCTGCATCATAATGTGCGCACGCTGAAGATCAAGCGGGCCCTTGGCAAAAAAACCTTCTCTTTCAATAAGCTCAATATTCACAAGTGGCTATTGACGGCCTTAAAGATCAATAAGATGCCTGATCTGCATATCGTGGATCGCTATATGGACACCGTGAGTTCTTTCGGGGTGAAGAACGACGGGGCGGGCCTCGATTACTTTATACCGAAGGAAGAGGAATTGAAGATGGAAGACCTGCCTGCTTCGCACCATGCAGGGTATATCGGAATTGTGATAGGGGCTACTTACCATACGAAAAGATACCCGGTTCATAAGCTGAAGGAATTTTGCCAGCAAATGGATCACCCGGTTGTTCTGCTCGGTGGCA
This sequence comes from Chitinophagaceae bacterium, assembly GCA_014380425.1. Classification (GTDB taxonomy): domain Bacteria; phylum Bacteroidota; class Bacteroidia; order Chitinophagales; family Chitinophagaceae; genus JADCRZ01. Next base: position 18,371 of record JACMJX010000141.1, read on the forward strand.
AAGAAGACCAGGAAAACGGGATCGCGATCAGTGCTGTCGACCCTGTCAAGATTTACAATGCCTGCGGCAAGTTCAGTTTGCATGAGTCGGCGGACATCATAAAAAAAGCCAAGGTGGTAATCACTAACGACACGGGCCTGATGCACATTGCGGCTGCCTTTAAAAAACCGGTTGTTTCTCTTTGGGGCAATACCGTTCCTGCGTTCGGCATGTACCCTTATTACGGAATCAATTTCCTTTCTCACCAGCCTGATGCGCCTTTCGATGTGCTGGAAGTAAAAAACTTGCATTGCAGGCCCTGTTCCAAAATAGGCTATCAAAAATGCCCGCTTGGTCATTTCAAGTGCATGGAACGCATCGAAGTGCCCTTGCTTTTATCTGCAACGAAAGCCAGGATTAGCGGCAGCGGCCGTTCATCTTGAGTAGTTACCGGAACTTCAATGCAACCGCAAGGTTCAAATGTTTCAATAATACAATATGTCAAAGAGCGATAATGCCATATCCGCTGCAACAGAGTAGAATTCCGGGGTCATCTCCCCGTTGTTCCGGGTGTCGGCCTCTGTTACTTTAGAATGATACTGCAAAGATACGGTGACAAAGATCCGTTTCGGGGCACCAACGTCACGAACGCCCTAATGGACGTCACGAACTGCCTATATCATGTCACGAACGGGATATATGTTTATGTTTCTCCCACTTTGTACTGGATTCGTTCGTACCCGCCTCGTACCCCCTTCGCAGTTTGTTCGCAATCGTTCGGGGCTTGTTCGCAAATTTGCGAACGAGGTGCGAACAGGGTACGAAGCGGGCACGAACACTCTAAACAAGATGTTCAACATGTGTGACAACCTCAACAGCTGTAAAATTGCAAACTTATGTGCTAAATTATTTTTTATGATATTTACTTAAAATCATAAATTACTTGCTTGGTTGCAGATGTTCCGGGCTGACTAAATGTCAAAAAATTTCGAAAAATGAATGTAAAATCAATATTAATTTTAGGAACAGTCAGCTCATTCTGTTTGGGTTTTGCCTTCAAGACAATAATTAGTCACCAAAATAATTCTAACACTATAATAATGAAAAAGGTAACAGGAATTGGCGGCGTCTTTTTCAAATGCAAAGATCCCGATAAAGTGAAGGAATGGTACAAAACGCATTTAGGTTTTGAAACAGACCAATATGGCGTAAATTTTATGTGGCGACAAGAGGAAGATCCGGCAAAAAAAGGATCTACTCAGTGGAGTCCGTTTGCTGACACTACAAAATATTTCGCGCCATCAACAAAAGACTTTATGATAAACTATAGAGTTGAAAATTTAGAAGCTCTTGTAGAGCAACTAAAAAAAGAAGGTGTGGCAATTGTAGACAATATCGAGACGTATGATTACGGCAAGTTCGTTCATATCATTGATCTCGAAGGCAACAAGATAGAACTTTGGGAGCCTATCGATGTTAAATAGCAGTAACCCTCTACCCCTGATACCGCTATCCTGAATGAAATACTGATTTAATTATAGCATATAGTCTTAAAACAAAATGCAACTCCTGTTAAAGAAAACCCGAAACGGCAGTTCCGGGTTTTAATAACGGGGATCATTTCTATAATTTCTTAAAGCGTCTTCAACACATCATTCATATTCCTTACAGCATCGGCGCTTTTATTGAATGCTGCCTGCTCGGCTTCGGTAAGTTTGAAATCGATGATCTTCTCCCATCCGTTCTTTCCAAGAATAACAGGTACTACGAGTGAAATATCCGTCTGGCCATACTCACCTTCGAGGGCAACGCCGCAGGAGATGAGTTTTTTCTGGTCGCGGAGAATGCTTTCTACCATAAAGGCCGTGCCTGCGCCCGGGGCGTACCAGGCGGAAGTGCCGATGAGCTTGGTGAGTGTGGCGCCGCCTACCATGGTGTCGGCTACTACTTTGTCCTGTTGTTCCTTGCTCAGGAATTGCGTTACGGGAATGCTGTTCCAGGTGGCATGGTTGATCAAAGGGATCATGGTAGTGTCGCCATGACCTCCTATTACTACTGCATTCAGATCGGCGGGGGAGCATCCCAATTCGAGGCTCAGGTAATATTTGAAGCGGGCAGAATCAAGTGCGCCGCCCATACCGATTACACGATTCTTGGGAAGGCCGGAGCTTTTGAGGGTGAGGTAATTCATGGTGTCCATAGGGTTGGATACCACGATGATAATTGTATTGGGAGAGTGTTTGAGAATGTTTTCGGTAACAGATTTTACGATGCCCGCGTTAACGCCTATCAATTCTTCACGGGTCATGCCCGGTTTACGGGGTAGCCCGGAAGTAACCACCACTACTTCCGAACCGGCAGTGGCCGCATAGTCGTTAGTGACGCCTTTAATCTTGGTATCGAATTCAAGTAAGGCGGCTGTCTGCATCATGTCGATAGCTTTTCCCTCTGCAAAGCCTTCACGGATATCCAGCAATACAAGTTCTTCGGCCAGTTCTTTGCGGGCAATGTTATCGGCACAGGTGGCTCCTACGGCTCCTGCTCCAACTACTGTTACTTTCATGTTCAATTGATTTTTTTGTGATGTTTTTCTTTAGCGCGTCAAAGTTACTGGTGAAAAGTATGTTGCCAACAACTATCGCTTCTTTTTTGATTTCTTTTGAAACCCATCTGCCACTTTCTGTATATCGGTAGTGCCTGCATAGGTTTGGAGCAGCTCTCCTTTGGCATTGTAGAGAGCAAGAAATGGTAGATCCCGAATCTTGTAGAAGGGTACAAAGAAGAAGTTGGTATCT
>JACMJX010000142.1 GCA_014380425.1 Chitinophagaceae bacterium
GGCTGTCCAAAGGAATTGATTTTCATTCCTGTTAAAGGGATGCTGAATACCCGTTGCAAATAACCAGTTTCGGTTGATGAAAGACACTCCTGTTATAAAATCATAAGTGCCCAGACTTGTTTGATAATACATTGGTAAAGGAAAACCACCTTCATCCTTATCTGATTGATTGGTAGCTATTTTTCCTCCGATTGAAAAGTTTATATCAAACTTTTCAGAAGTAAAAATATTCCGTGTCAGGCAAAGGGAAATATCACCGAGTCCGGAAGTATTACCCAGTTGACCTGATACAGCTTGATAGGGAAGTTTTACTTGAAAGGATGTTTTAGAGTTGATACTGAAATTAAGATCAGCAGTGGCTACATATATAATCGGAGTTAGCGGGGTAGTGCCGCGGTAAAAGCTTATCTCCATGGAGCGCAGCTTTAACTCGATTTTTTTATTGAATGGCTGATCCGGTTTCATAGCGCCCATGGTACAAAAACCGGCGTCGCTGCACCCTTGTGCCATGGTATCATCCAGAGAAATAATGAGCAATAAAATAAGAGCAGGAACCCTGAACGTCAGAGGCATGATGGTTTAGAATTGACTTTGGCTAAGTTAGTTTAAAAAAAGAAAACCCGAAGCTTTTGGGCTCCGGGTTAGAATAAATAACAGATGCGCTTACATTCCAAGTGACTGGTTCTCTATAGAAGCGAGTTCCAGAACCTTTTCATACTCGGCGGCAGAAAGATCGTTATAGAAATAGTGTACAGGATCGACCTGTCCACCTTTAATCAATACTTCATAATGGAGATGGGGTGCTGTAGAAAGTCCTGTATTACCAACGTACCCAATAAGGTCTCCACGCTTAACATTTTGTCCCGATCGAACTTTAAAATCGTGCATGTGTGCATAGCGGGTGCGATAGCCAAACCCATGATCGATTTCCACCATTTTACCATAGCCGCTAAACTTTACACTAACCTCGGCAACCGTACCGTCTGCAGTCGCGTAAATAGGCGTGCCTATCGATGCGGCAAAGTCGATTCCGGTGTGCATTTTCTTTACCTTATAGATGGGGTGAGTCCGCCACCCGAAGCCTGATGCCAGCGCTACAAGTTGTTTGTTTGAAACGGGTTGGATTGCGGGGATAGAGGCGTAAAGTTTTTCTTTTTTCTCTGCCAGTGCAACAACCTCGTCCTGTGATTTTGTCTCGATGTATAATTTTCTTCTCAGCAGGTCTACTTTTTCATGGAGGGCAAGAACAAGATCAGAATGTGAAAAGTCGCTGTCTTTGATATCCGTATAACGCTCGACCCCGCCGATGCCCGCATGCCTTACAGATTTCTCGATTGGCTCTGCTCCAAGTACGACCCGGTATATATTATCATCGCGGTGTTCAACATTGTCTAAAATAGTGCTGAGGGTGTGAACGTCCTTTGTAAGTTTTTCGTAATAGAATTCGAGCTCTTTTACCTCATTCTTCAATAAAAGCTCTTTCGGGGACTCGAAGTACGTGCTGTACAAAATTAGCAGGCCTACAGCCATTGCAACGGTAAGGGAAAGGATACCCAAAGCGTTCAAGATCACGTCGCTGGTTCTTGTCTTTACCCGTTCGTACTTACACGTTTCCGTGTCGTAGTAGTATTTTATACGCGCCATAAACTACAAATATAAGTTAATGGGGCCTAAAAGGCTTCATAACCCCCTCATTACACTCTATAAACGGTCCTTCCAGCAGATCAATGCAATAAGGGATAGCGGGAAAGACAACATCCAGGCACTGCCGGATAGCCTTTGGTTTCCCTGGTAAATTTAGGATTAAAGTCTGGTTCCTGATACCGGCAGTCTGGCGCGAAAGAATGGCGGTAGGTACGTATGTAAGACTTTTTGCGCGCATGAGCTCTCCAAAACCTGGCATTAGCTTGTTACAGACCGCTTCAGTGGCCTCGGGGGTTACATCTCTCAGTGCCGGACCAGTTCCTCCAGATGTAATAATCAGGCAGCATTTTTTAATATCTGCCATCTCTATCAGGGTCTTTTCGATTAAATCCTGTTCGTCAGGAATTACCGCATATTCTTTCTCCCAGCTGCTTTTCAGGTATTCATTAAGTGTTTCGACGATCGCCTTGCCTGGAATGTCTTCATAAATGCCCTTACTTGCCCGGTCTGAGACGTTGATTATCCCGATGCGGATGCTCTGATTTGGGCGTGATGAAATCTCCATAGTTAATGGTTAAATTGACAATTTAGTACACCAGGGTTAATCAAGGGGTGACTCAGGTTTAAAAAGTATGCTTTCAGA
>JACMJX010000143.1 GCA_014380425.1 Chitinophagaceae bacterium
CTCTCATGGCCTTACTTTCTGCCAGGGAACTTACACTACCATGAACGAAGATGTATTGAGCCTCATTGGAGAGTTTGGAAGCGGGAAGCGGATATTCTTTGTGCATATAAGAGATGTTGTCGGCACGCCCCAAGAATTCAGAGAAACCTTTCATGATAACGGCCCTACGGATATGTTTAGGATGATGCAAGCCTATAAGGAAATTGGATTCGCCGGCCCTTTGCGTTCCGATCACGTACCTTCTATGGCAGGCGAAACGAATGCGCAACATGGCTATGAAATGAAAGGAAGTCTTTTTGGAATCGGTTATATAAAAGGACTAATGGATGCCCTGGGCAATTGATGAGAACATTAGGTAGAAGATCAGCTATAGGGCAGTTCGAGGTAAAACGTCGAACCTTTGCCCGCTATACTATCTACCGAAATGCTACATGGTATTGAATTCAGCGACCAGCTCATGAAAACGAAAAGAGGATGTATTCAAACGCTTGAATACACCCTCTTTTTTGTAAGTAGGTCGAAAATAAGACCCTTATTTTTTCACCACTATTTTCTTAATTACAGATTTGCCATCTATTATAGCGGATAAATAATAAATGCCATCATTTACCGAGCTTACTGGTATGCTTACCTGGTTTTGCCCTTTTACGGCCGAGGTTACGGTATTTGAAACAAGCTGCCCTGAAGTGTTCTGTAGTTTGATGGTAACAGCTTGAGGTTGCAGCGCTATGAACCTGAAAGCAAGCCTATCCCTGGCTGGCACGGGGTACACGGTTGCCTGTTGTTGCAGATCCTGCGTGGTTTCTACTGGCGCTTCTTTTTCGGTAGCAGCTACCCTGGCCGCAGTTCCGGTTGATATCTCCAGAACCGGCCTGTTAGCTGCGGCTTCTTTCGATGCGAATGTAGAATAAGGTTCGGTGATGCTGGGGTTTCTTACTACGAAACTAACGATGTTTCTCCCCGCCGCTTTTTCACCTTGAATGTATGCTGTAATGTCCCATTCGTACCACCGTGGAGTGGTATTAGTAACAATCGTGGTAGCCAGTGCTCCGGAAGCATAAGCAGGTTTTGTATTCCATGTTATACCGCTTTCTGTCCAGGAGGAGGATGTTACAGGATAAACCGCTCCTGCAACGTCAGCACCGCTGTTATCATTGAGATTACCATAGAGGCGTAGCTTCACTTGCGAAATAGTGCCGGTAACGGAACTGAGATCAAACTTGAGATACGATTCTCTGCCATACCCGTCACTGCTAGCTCCACTCCTTTTAGAAATGAGTTCGGTTGCAGTTCCGTAGTTTGTGCCGCCATAGGAACCACTACGTACGTATGCATCGGCAGACGGGTTTAAAGAAGTTGTGGCAGGCGGTGGTGTGGTGCCACCTTGCTTTCCTGTGGCAAAGAAGCCATCTTGTGTGCCGCCACCAGCGCTGCCCTGAATAGCATTGCTTATGTATGTAAGGCCTGATAGTTTCGTTAATCCTCCCCATACGAAATTGGCGTTCGAGCCGGAAACAACCCGTGCATCCAAAGCGCCTATCTCACCTGAAGTATTCACGCGGGTCACCAGCAAGCGGGATGTAAAGTCACTGCTCATGATCATAAACCACCCGCCTCCTGAATAACTTCCCGCAGGAAGAGGGTCGTTCGTAATCGGAAGCCCTGAAGCGGAAGAACCTCCCAGGTACACTCTTCCGGTAGCATCTGCACCAATCGCCCCATTTCTCACCCTGATAGTATTACCAGCTCCGTCGGGAAGGCGGTTCGTTAACTGCTGGCCCCTCACGTAAGCTCCGGTGGAGGGCTCGTACCTGCCAAAAAAAGTTTTATGCTCCGACTTTGTATTAAAGAACTGATGATACTTGTCGCCGCCAACAATACTTACTTTGGTAGTTATATTATTAGTACTGTAACGGAAAATATGGTTGCCGCCGGCCACTTCAAATGCAGCATACAGCTTGCCGTCACCACCTATCGCGCAGCGATAGCCGCGGGTGTCGGCCATATTGTTTTCCGGCCTGTTGATGAAGTCGGGAGAGTTAACGTCCGTAGACCAGTCATAGTCGTTCCATTTAAGCGTACCGGTATAGGAATAACCCCGTATATACGCTATCTGAACCGGTTCAGTCCGATTTCCGTCGAATGCGTTGGCCTGACGCCAGCCAATTAAGATAACCGTTTGCGATGCTTCATCGATCGCTACATCCTGGGTGTTCCGGTGTCCGGTAAAGGATCCCGTTTGGGTGCCGTTCGTCTGGAAGGTATAAACCGTACCACTTCCGGCGTCGGTACCGGCGGTGGAGATGTTGGAGGGCTTTAGTGCTACCACGTTTCCGCTGCTTCCGGCATCTACACGATATACATAGATACCGGGCAGTCGCGCCCAGGTAAGCGTGCTTGCAGTAGCATTTAGTTTCAGCAGCCCGCCCGTGCCGGCAGCAACGTAAATATTATCACTATTGTCTAAGGCCACGTCGAGCACTTCTGCAGCTACCCGTGTTACGGATAAGACAGTCTTGCCATCTGCGCTTAGCCTTATAATGGCCCCGGCACTGGCGCTGGTAGCATTGTTCAATAAAACCGGGGTTTTGTTGCCGGGTTGTGCGGCGCCGATAATGGCCGCAAGAACAATAGTGCCGTTTGATTGAATCCTGGATCCAGTTACTTTGTCGGTGCTGCCTGCATCACCCAAAAAAGATGATGTAGCAATGGTGTACTGCGCTTGCGCGATTTGTACAAAGAAAAAGAGGAGCATAGAAAAAGTCATCATTTTCAATACTCTGGTGAAGTAAAACCTTGTTTTCATGATTAATTGATTTAAGTGAAACAATCGATGTTTATATGGAAGGTTTAAAAAAAAGATGTCGTCGTATTGAAGTAAGGCAGGGCTGAAGAAAAGGGTGAACTTTTTAGAAGTTGTAAAGGCAAGCATTATAGGACCAGTTTATGGAACTAAAGCTATAGTTTGTTTATCGATTGAGCAAAATTAGTTATGCACGCTATTTTCAAGCACTACCGTGTATATTATCGTGTTATCTTTCATTACAGCAGGTCACCTTGTTACAGGCGGCAAAGCCTGTAATTTTTACTGTAATAAGAAAATTTAGCTACATTTAGGTAAGCTTGCTGGTGAAAAAGTATCATCTATATAATAACGAAATGCTGTCGAATCTTCTATCGAAGGGCGATGAGCTTGCTTTCAGTGAGGTGTACAATCGTTTCTGGAAGAAAATCTTTACGATTGCCTACAACAGGTTAAGGGAGATCGAATCTGCTGAAGATATAGTTCACGATGTGTTCGCCAGTCTCTGGGCAAACAGGGAAAAAGCCGGTATTGAATCGCTCGAAAATTACCTGGCAACAGCAGCTAAATACATGGTATTCGCGAAGTTGAAAATAAAGGGCCGGGAGAGAGCATTTAACCAGCAATCTATTCAAACCCCGGTGCCGGAGATGAGCGTGGAAAACGCGCTGCATTTCAAGCGTGTGCTGGAACTGGTGCGGTACGAAGTGGAAAAATTACCGGAAAAGTGC
>JACMJX010000144.1 GCA_014380425.1 Chitinophagaceae bacterium
TACAAGGTATATGAATAATGGCTACGTGGAAGGCGATGGCACCCGCAAGTATTTTGTGCAGGCTCCTTCAAACCTATATGTGGCTGTCAACTATCGTCTATAATGAATATCTTCCAGGTCGATCATATAGCGCTTACCATTTTGGGCTATCCGCTCAGTTATATAGAGCTGATAGCAACCGTCACTGGCCTTATCTCCGTTTATTATGCATCGAGGGCGAATGTTTTAACATGGCCAACAGGTATTATTAACGAAGCAGCGCTCTTCATTCTGTTTTACCAGGTGCAGTTGTATGCCGACATGCTATTGCAGGTTTATTTCTTTATAGTAACACTCTTTGGCTGGCGCACCTGGAAGAACAATACGGCCAAGGTTCCAGTTACAAGTACAGGCAATTTCCGCTTGCAGTTGCTTTTTGTAATTACCCTTCTAGCGACTGCTATAGTTGCACTATTAATTATGCAATTACATAGGTGGCTGCCTTTTTACTTCACAAAACCGTCCTCTTATCCCTTTGCAGATGCTTTTATCATGGTAGCAAGTATAATCGCCACTGTACTACTAGCAAAGAAGCAGATCGAAACCTGGTATTTCTGGCTGGCCGTCGATCTTGTAAGCATTCTGCTTTACCTAACAAAGGGAATCTACTTTTTATCCGCCGAATACTTGCTGTTTGCCGGTCTCGTTTTTAGTGGCCTGCTTCAATGGCGAAAAAAGATGCTCTATGCATAAGGCATTCGTATTTGGAAAGTTCATGCCTTTTCACAAGGGGCATGAAGCTATGATAGACTTCGCACTCTCAAAAGGCGATCTTCTGACTGTGCTTATCTGCTGCAGTGATCAGGAGGCGATACGAGGGGATACACGCAGCAAATGGTTGAAAGAAACCTATGCCGGAAGGTCGGATATAGAAATCAGGGTATTCGACTACCGGGAAAGTCAGCTACCTAATACATCCGTTACATCAGAGCACGTATCCCGGCTATGGGCAAGCACATTTAAAGCCTTGCTGCCTGATTATTCAATCGTTGTAACTTCCGAGCCCTATGGCGATCTTGTAGCAGCGTACATGGGCATACAGCATCTGGCGTTCGACAGTAACAAATTGCTTTATCCCATATCTGCAAGCAGAATACGAAACGATATCTTTAGACACTGGCAATTTCTTCCAACGAGTGTAAGGGCTGATTATAGTACGAAGGTGGTTATCCTGGGAACTGAATCTACTGGTAAAACAACCCTTACCGGCAAACTGGCCAATCATTTCAACGGTTCTTCCGTAATGGAGGCAGGACGGGATCTGATAGCCGATTCCAATGCATTTGAAATGGGAGATCTTCAAAAGGTTGCGGCAGAGCATGCGCTGCGCATCCAGGCTGCTGCAAGAGGAGGCAGCCCCCTGGTGTTCATCGATACAGACATACACATCACTATATCCTATGCCCGGTTCTCACTCGATTCCTCTCTGCCCATAACGGGCTATATCTATGCACAGAACAAGGCCGATCTGTATCTGTATCTCAATAACGATGTAATTTACTACCAGGATGGTACGAGGCTTGCCGAAGAGGGGCGAAACCTGCTTGATCTTTCTCACAGGAAAATACTTCGGGAGTTCGGTATTCCATTCGAAGAAATTACAGGCAGTTGGGAGAGCCGCTTTGAAAAGTGTGTGGTACTTGTAGAAAGGCTGATGCACGAAAAGCGTTTGCGGCACTCAGCGGGTGCAATATAAAGCCTTCCCTAGTTTTTAAGTTTTGTAGTTATTTCCTCCATGAAGCCATCATATTTCTTCGGTAGCCTGTTAACGGAGTGATACAGTTCATCAGCATTGAATGCCGTTCCCGGTTTTCCTGATTCTTCAAAAACGAACTTGATTTTATATGCCAGCGGATCTTCCGATGCCTGCTTTACAATCAGTCGTATTCTAACGGTATTGGTTTTAAAACTGCTTCCGTTCCAGGATGTTCTTAAATAGCCGGCACGTTCGTCGTTGTTTTCCAGCACATCGAATTTGCCGAGCACGGTGCTTACGATCTGTTTCCAGGCTTCTTCCCTGGATTTACCTGGTTTTGCATGAATCAGCACGTCGGTATTGGCAATATCCGATTGTAAAGACGATGTGTAAGATTCATCCTGCTGCAGTTGAATATAGTCAGTACCCGGAGGTGGGGTTATTCCTTTCTTACTACAGTAAGTGCGGGTTTCCTGTATATATCCCTCCATTCTTATTTCTACCGTTACGCATTCTTTTTTAGGAATTGTTACCAGTATCTTGCCTGAGCCCATTAGTACACCATTAACATAAATCCTGGCGGTTTGTGGCGAAGTGGTAACAGTTACTTTCTTTGCATGAACTGTAATAAACAATGTAATAAACAGCAGCAGAAAAAGAGCGTTGAGTTTCATAGCGATTTATTTGCCTGGCTTGTTTTTTAGTGCCTGCTGCCCTTGCTTAACTCTTCCGGCGGCAACATACTTGCTTTTCCAATAAGGATCATTAAGGCTTGCAATACTCACACCCTTTGACGACGAGGAGTTGACGAACATTCCATTGCCAAGATAGACACCTACATGTGAAACCACTTTGTCGTTCATTGTTCTAAAGAAAACAAGATCACCTTCGGATAGATGTTTCGTGGATCCAAAGCGGTCGATCCAGTTAGCAAAGAACTGGTCTATCGAGGTGCGCGGTATGTATATGCTGTAAACATCGCCCAGTAATTTCTGGATAAACGCGGAGCAGTCAATACCTCTTTTATCAGTGCCGCCCCATTTGTAGGGAGTATGCAGCCAGTAGTCAATAAATTTATATAGAAGAATATTGGTGATTTTTTCGGGCTGTGTATGGAGAAAACCGGCATATTTTACTTTTATGGAGTCCGTTTTCAAGTTGTCGGATGTAGCGGAATTCGATGAAGTAGCTGAGTTGCCGATAACTATTTCTCCCCCGGAAGCAGTCGCCGCATTTTTTGAGGAACTGCAAGACAGCACCAGCAGCGAAATTACCCATAAACCATATATTTTTATAAGTCTTGTCATTTAAAGCTTGCATTAGTGGTAAGGGCAATCGTGCGTGGCAACATTAGAAATAGCACAACACTGATTAACTCTGTAAAACTGGTTGAAGTTAGGTAATAAAATTAAAAAAAGGGATTTCGTCGTTCAAATCCGCTTTTAATTATTATCTTGTTTTCCATATTTACTAGTAGTCCATTACAGGGCCAATATCCTTCCTTTTTTATATTCTTCGTTAACACATTAGTAATACTTTAATCATGAGTAAGAAGGTATCCTCCTTTTTCAGGATAGACGAGCAAGTATTTTTCACCATGGCAGGCGTGTCACTTTTAGCGATCATCATTCTTGCCTTTCGCTTTACTACGGATCGCCCTTGTGCGCCTGTGAAAATTAAAACAGGAACTGGCATATTAACCGAAGGAGTCGCCGTTCGGTTGAAGGCGGAAACGGAAAGAGGTGAAAGCTACTCCTGGAATTTTGGTGACGGAACAACTTCTGAAGACGCTACACCCTCTACCTCTCACATATTTAAGCAAGCCGGAAGATATATTGTTTCCGTTATCGTGAACGGCACATGCGTCGATATGCAGAATATAGTTATTTCCGAAAGCGCGGTAGTGGTAAATACAAGTCTGCACCCTTTGATTATAGGGTCTGATACTGCCTACGTTAACGAAGCGCTTACTTTTGCAGATGCTTCGGCTACATCTACCAGCTGGGAATGGAGGTTTGGAGAAACAGGAATCATCGACTCGTATGATAAAACGCCTACCTATACTTACACTACGGCAGGTGTAAAAAAGATATCACTTAAGGTGAACGGAAGGCCTGACCTGGTAGTGCAGAAATGGATTTATGTGATCGACAAAGAGGCGCAGAAGGCCGCTATGGATAATGCAAAAGCAGATGCAACAAGGCGGAAAACAGCACCCCCGATAGTGTTTATTCCCTCAGCACCCACTGCGCCACCACTTACCAACCAGCAGAGCGATCCTGTGAAAAAGGAAGAGCCGAAAGCCCCCTCCGTAACTGCAGATCAACTTCGCATGCTGCTGTTTGAGGTAGTTGAAGGCACAAAAAGAGCAGAAGACTTTTCCGAATACCTTTGCGGCAATCTTTCCCGTGAGATAGTGTATAACGGCAGTCCTATAGCTTTCAATAAAATGTGTGAGGATCTTAAAGGGATCAAGAAGAAAAGGATCAATAAGATTTCAGTAGTTCCGTACAGAAACGGGCAGACGAACTGTATTGAATCGATGTCAGTGACGGTGGATAAGAAAAAAGGCATTTTTGGTTTATAATCTTTAACTCAATTTATAATTATGTCCCTTCTCACTCAGGGTATATCGCTCACAGAGGATGCAAAGCGGGTAATAAAGATTTCGCAGGCTTATGCAAAGGAAAATATGAATCCTGTATTTGGCCCGGCACATCTTCTCAAGGCGCTCATTCACAAAGAGTCCCGTTTGCAGGACCTGCTTAAAATGCTCGACAAAGACATTTATTATATAGAAGAGTGGGCCGATGTGCGAATGGAATCTGCGAAAAAAATAAGCGCTCTGCCAGACCCTATTTCGGGTGATGGCATGGTGGAAGAAATAATGAATGAAGCGGATAATATCCGCCTAAAGTTCGGGAAAGATAGTATAGAGCCGTTGCATATACTTGCGGCGCTCTGCACACCAGGTGTAGGCTTTACATTCGACCAGCTTAAGACACTTCCTCTGCAGCGGGAAGAATTGTTGCAGTCTTTATCGGAGACGGAGGAATTGCAATCTGTGCTGGGTAAAAACGCTGTAGCCACCAATGGAGAGAAAGGTAAAACAACGCAACTGGCTCTTCTCAAATATTGCATAGACAAAACTCTTTTGAGTAAAGAAGGCAAGCTGGACGCGATAATAGGCAGGGATAAAGAGATCCGGATGATGTCTGAAATCTTATGCAGACGATCCAAGCCCAATGTGCTGATTGTAGGAGAACCTGGTGTTGGTAAATCTTCGCTTGTAGATGCTTTTGCATTAGCCATTCTTCAGGGTAAAGTGCCTCAGCACTTATACAATGCCCGTATTTTCGAACTCGATTGTGGCGCTCTTATAGCAGGAGCTTCTTACAAAGGCGAAGTGGAGGACAGGCTGAAGAGCATTCTAGCAGAGGTAAAACAATTTGAAAAAGCCATTCTGTTTATCGATGAAATTCATGTACTCGTTGATAAACAGGGAGCCGGAGGAGGAGCGGTCAATATGCTTAAGCCCGAACTGGCAAGAGGAGAAATAACACTGATCGGTGCAACCACCATGGATGAATACCGCAAGTTTATTGAGCCGGATGAAGCGCTCAGCCGGAGGTTCGAGCAGCTGATTGTTGATGAGCCAGATACCATGGTGTCGTATCACATGCTGAAAGCAATCATGCACAAGTTCGAGAAACATCATGGCCTGAACGTGCCAGATGAAACGATAAAGGAAACAATAAGGCTCGCAAAGAGATATATAAAAGACCGGCGGTTGCCGGATGCAGCTATAGACCTGGCTGACAGGTCGATGGCCGCTTTACGTCTTATTAACGATACCGGCGAACAGGGTCTCCTGGAATTCAGAAACCAGTTCGATACCTGGGATGAGGAGGATAAAAACGGCATAGCACATACCAACGAAGATTGGCAATGGATGCACCTTCAGATGAAAAATAAGCTCAGCCCCATCTTATGGAGCTATTTTCAATCCGAGGAAGACCCCGTGAAAATGAAAGAAGCTGCAGAAGTGAAACAGTATATTTTAGCGGCATTGACAAGTCTTCAAAACGCCGCTATTACCAAGCACACTGTTCTGGAAAAAAGCGATGTAGCGGCTATCGTGTCTTATAAAACAGGAATCCCGATAGGTAAAGTGCAAACACAGGAACGCGAGCGTTTGCTGAATATGGAAGGCGTTTTAAAACAACGCGTCATCGGCCAGGATCACGGGATTAAAAGCATATCAGAAGCTATTTTAGAATCACGGTCGGGCTTAAGCAAACCCGGTCAGCCGATTGGTTCGTTCTTCTTTCTAGGCCCTACGGGTACCGGGAAAACAGAGCTGACAAAGGCACTGGCTTCTTTTCTATTTCAGGACGAATCTTTTATGATCCGTTTCGATATGTCGGAATTTAAAGAAGAACATTCTGCCGCGCTTTTATACGGCGCTCCTCCCGGTTATGTGGGGTATGAGGAGGGCGGACTGCTGGTAAACAAGATCCGGCAAAAACCTTATTCCGTGGTGTTGTTTGACGAAATAGAAAAAGCGCATAGTTCCGTGTTCGATATCTTCCTTCAGATCATGGATGAAGGAAAGCTGCATGACAAATTGGGTAAGGAAGGTGATTTTTCCAATGCAGTGATCATTTTCACTTCCAATATCGGAAGCCAGTACGTGGTGGATGCTTTCAATAGCGGGGAAGTGCCTTCTTCCAATAAACTTATGGAGATCATGAGCCAGCATTTCCGGCCAGAGTTTCTGGGAAGGCTTACTGAAATAGTACCATTTGCTCCCATGACAGAGCTCATGGTGCAAAACATTCTGCATGTTCAGCTAAAGTCTCTTTATGCAGCACTGGAAAAACAAAACATTTCTCTTTCTATTTCGGAAAAAGCAGGATTGTTACTTTCTCAAATGGGGTTCACGCCAAAATACGGGGCGCGACCGCTAACAGGAGTTATAAGATCGCAATTACGCAGGCCTTTGTCGCGAAAGATCATTAGTGGTGAAATAAACCCGGGAAGCAAGGTGACCCTTGATGTGAATGACCAGGGTGAATGGGTATGGGATACGATAAAAGAAGCATAATGCCTTTCATTAGTTGCTGTTGTTGATAATTTTTTAAAGAATTGTAGGCGTTTTAGAGGAATAGTTTATATATTTAATTTTAAGAGTGTCGATCTTATCGAGTTGAATGTACCGTGTTCCTCTATCCCTGTCAAGCCAAGCATTATTCATACCCGTTTACTAACTTTTCAAATAAAATTAAACTTATGGCTGAAAGAACCGGCCTGGGCGGTATTATGGCTGATGTCGAAGCCTCTGAGGCATTTGCTGATATTCCGCAGAATCGTGTGTTGATGGCAGAAAAACTAACTGCAAACGCACCAGTAAAACCAGAAATAGTAGGAGGTCTTACCACTGTTGAACAGGTGTTTGAACATTTCAAGCCTAAAATTGACATGGACTTTGAAACGGAAGAAGGCACTGCGCGTAAGGAAACGCTCCATTTTACAAACCTGGGCGATTTTGGTATAAAGGGCATTACCGCCCAAAGTCAGTTTCTGGAAGAATTGACCTTAAAGCGGGAGCAATTTCAGAAGATTATCAAGCAGCTTAAAACAAACAAATTGCTGAAGCAGGCACTTAGCGATGCAGAAACCAAACAAGCGCTTATAAACTCCCTGAATGCACTGATCAAAGAACTTGATCAGGCAAAGTAATATCGTTTAATCCGTATTTCATCGTAATCATTCAAACTCTCCCAATGGCGCAGGAACCAATGAAAATAGCAGAATCGCAAATAAGAGTACAGGAAGCAGTTAAAAGCATTGAAAAACCAGCCGAACTACTGGATAGCAGTATTAAATCACTTGAGAAGTTCGGTGGATTTGATCTTATAGAATCAGCGGTAGAATCCGTTCAAAATATAAATCCTGAAAGAAAAGCCCGCAAGAAGATTTTTCTGGAAGAGTCGGCTAAGAAAGCAGAAAGGGAGGCACTTAAAAAGTCGCTGCAATGGTGGAGCGAAATACTGAGCAGTTCCGAGGACATTTCTGAAATGGTACAAAGCTGTCAGGATAAATCTGAACAGGCGGAGCAGGTGCTGAAGAAGAACCTTAAAACTGCTGTTGAAAGTACACAGGAATTGGAGCGGTCTTACCGTTCTGTAGCCTTATTCTATAAGAATACAGAAAGCACGAAAGTAAAAAATGTTTCTTTTATAAATGCGGAACCTGACCAGCTGAAAGATTTGGATAATACCCGTTTCATCGATGCGATACAAAAGGAACTGGTTGACAATTTCGACCGGCTCGATATGCGTAATAACTATGGGCTGGTAGTATTACCTGGCTACCTGGGGTCGAATAAGGTGATTGAAAAATGGGCGAAGATCGCGCATGAAAATAAGGCCATGCTGGTTACCGACTTCGAGAATCTCGAGGAACCGGATGATGTTATGGAGTTG
This sequence comes from Chitinophagaceae bacterium, assembly GCA_014380425.1. Lineage (GTDB taxonomy): Bacteria > Bacteroidota > Bacteroidia > Chitinophagales > Chitinophagaceae > JADCRZ01. The sequence continues at coordinate 8,224 of JACMJX010000144.1, forward strand.
TTTGAAGCGGCCAATTTAAGCGGAGGGGATGCTTACCGTTCTAACGTTATCATGTCCTGCAACTGGCTGGTAGGGCGTGGCAAGTTTGAAGAAGTGGGTGAGGAAGAGGATCTTTATGTTCCCCCTTCTTCTGCGCTCGCCGGCAAAATTTACAATACTTTAATGTCGCAGGTAACTGCAGGAAAGAAGCATGGTGGCATGAATGAAGTGGATGGCGTTCGCTTCGATCTTAAAAAGAGTGAAATTGCCAGCCTGGAAAAACTTGGGCTAGTACCCATGGTAAAGGAGTTTGGCAAGATCATGGCTTTTTCTGCAAAAACCTTGTTTAACGGTGATAATCTCGGGCTTCAAACCTATTCTGTGGTGCGGGTATTTGATTATGTAGCCAAGGTAATGATGGACTTTCTCAATCGTCGTGCTTTTGAGAATTTCAATGCCAGTACAAGAAAGGAGTTGAATGGCCAGATCGTGAAATTTCTGGACAGCATTACCGGACCTAGTAAATTAATAGAAAACTTCACGATTCGTAGATTTGAACAGGATCCCGTGCAGAAAGACAAGATCTATCTGGATATTCACATGAAGCCGTATTTCCCGGCTAAAACATTCCTGGTAAAACTGGAGGGACAGAAAGGAGATGATGGCAATGAGTGGTCTTCGGAATACGCCCAGGACAAATAAGCAACATCTAATAATTGTTCAAATATCATTTTTCATCTAAAAATCTTCTAGTATGTCTTTCAAAGCAAAATTAAAAGTAGCTGGTAAAGAGTTGAATGTTCTTTCCTGCGACTACTCTCTTAAACAAGAAACAGATGCCACTGGCCGCCCTTCTGCGATCACTCGCGGTGGCAAGATCAACATAACA
>JACMJX010000145.1 GCA_014380425.1 Chitinophagaceae bacterium
CTGGGAGAAAAGAATGATGGCGCCTTCCTGCCTGCTGTTTTATGTGGGTCTGAATAAGCGATTGACAAACATCACGCATCACAGCCTTTTTTTTGATGTGCCTTTCAACGCACATGCTAAAGAAATCTACAGAACCAAGGAATGGCCGAAGGAGCCGCTCTTTTACCTGAGCGCTACTTCAGTTACAGATGAAACAGTAGCTCCTGAAGGCTGCGAAAATCTCTTTTTCCTGATTCCTGTAGCTACCGGGCTGGAAAATGATACGGAGGAAAGAAGAGAACAATATTTTGCTCAGATACTGGATCGCCTGGAGCAAAAGACCGGCCAGGACATAAAGAACCATATTATTGTTAAAAAAACCTTTGGGATCACTAACTTCGTAAATGAGTACAATTCTTTCAAAGGCAATGCTTATGGGCTCGCGAATACGCTGATGCAAACCGCCATTCTAAAACCGTCTTGCAAAAGCAAAAAGATCGGCAATCTCTTCTTTGCAGGACAGCTTACCGTTCCTGGGCCTGGAGTGCCGCCTAGTTTGATTAGCGGAGAAGTAGTGGCGGCAGAAATAGTTAAAAGCTTCAGATGACAGACCAAATCTTGGAATTTAATACGAAGTTGTATAAAATAATGATATAAATACTTAATTTTAAGGATGATTGATCTCTTCCATAAGACTAGCGGCTCATGCAGTAAAACGATTACACAGCTATACAGCACATCGTTTTCCTCCGCCATTAAACTACTTCATCAGGATCTCCGGCAGCCTGTGTATGATATCTATGGTTTCGTTCGGCTCGCCGATGAGATCGTTGATACCTTTCATGAATACAACAAGGAAGTTCTGCTGGCAGAGCTTAAGAAAGACACTTACGAATCGATCCGGCGTGGGTTGGGCCTTAATCCTATTCTCAACAGTTTTCAACTTACTGTCAACAAATACAAGATTAGCCATGAGCTGATTGAAGCCTTTTTCAAGAGCATGGAAATGGACCTTCAGGAACAGTTTTACGATGAAAGCAAGTACCAGGAATATATATATGGTTCTGCTGAAGTGGTTGGGCTGATGTGTTTATTCGTGTTTTGCGAGGGCAATAAGCAACTGTACGATTCCTTGAAAGAAGATGCCCGATCTCTGGGGGCTGCTTTTCAGAAAGTAAATTTTCTAAGAGATATCAAGGCGGACTATAACGGCTTGAATAGAATTTACTTTCCCGGATGCGATTTTAGTAATTTTACCTGCCAGGATAAACAGAAAATAGAAGATGATATAGAGAACGACTTCAGATGCGCTTACAAAGGCATTCTGCGCTTGCCTGCTAAAGCTCGTTTTGGAGTGTATGTTGCATACAAATATTATCTGTCTTTATTCAAAAAGATTAAAAAAACGCAATCCTCGTCTATACTTGAAGCAAGGATCCGGATCCCGAATTATCATAAAGCAATGATAGTGGTTAGGGCGGGTGTAAAGAATCAGTTGAACCTTATTTAGGAAAAAAAGATCAGAACATGAATGGGTTACTATACGCGGCAATAATAATAGGGGTTTTCTTGATTATGGAAGGTGTTAGCTGGCTCACACACCGTTTTGTGATGCACGGATTTCTATGGCATCTGCATGAAGACCATCATCAGAAACAACCGGGATTCTTCGAGAAGAACGATTCTTTCTTCATAATCTTCGCTGTACCCAGTTTTTTTTGCATACTGTTTGGCTCTCTTCAAAGCATTTACTGGTTGCAGGCTATTGGGTTTGGAATAATGGCCTACGGCGCTGCCTACTTCCTTGTGCATGAAGTTATCATACACCAACGCTTTAAATGGTTCAGCCGTTCCAACAACACCTATATCCGAGCCATCCGGTGGGCGCATAAAATGCACCATAAGCACCTCGATAAAGATCGTGGGGAATCTTTCGGCATGCTGATAGTACATAAGAAGTACTGGGATAAAGTAAAACGCGATAAGAAACTTATGAAGGGTAGTAAAGTTGGTTACGCGCCGGAAGCGAATATGTAGAATGAATGCATCTCACAAATACGATTACATTATCGCCGGAGCAGGCTGTGCCGGGCTTAGTCTTCTGGTAAGATTAATTGCTTCAGGAAGGTTTGCGGATAAAAGAATACTGCTTTTAGATAACAAGTCGGCAAGTGGTAATGAAAAAACCTGGTGCTTCTGGGAAGAGACACGGGGTTATTTTGAAGAGCTGGTACACAAGGAATGGGATACTATCAGTTTTAAAAGCAAACACTTCGTAAAAGAATACAATATTGCACCCTATCGGTACAAGATGATAAAGGGTGGCGACTTCTTTACACATTGCCATGATATCATCAGGCAGCACAATAATATTACGATCGTTCAAGGTACTATAGAAAATCTCTCAGGCAAAACAGGCGATACCTGGGTACAGTATGACGGGATTAAGGCAACTGCCGATTATATTTTTAACAGTATTCTTTTTCAAACACCCCCCTTACGTAAAAAAGAAATTCTTCTTCTCCAGCATTTCAAGGGTTGGTTTGTGGAAACATTCGAGCCCGTCTTTAATCCGCGCATAGCCACATTCATGGATTTCCGAACAAGCCAGCACCATGGCGCTGCCTTCGTGTATGTAATGCCTTTCACTGCGCATCAGGCATTGGTCGAGTACACGTTATTTACCGCTTCCTTACTAGAACCTAAAGAATACGAAGCTGGTATACGGGATTACATGAATCATTTTTATCCCTCTGTGGATTATAAAATTCTTCAGCAGGAGTTCGGCATAATTCCTATGACCAACCATCCCTTCCCCTCTGCAAATGGTAACGTAATTCATATCGGAACGGCTGGCGGGCAAACCAAAGCCTCGACTGGTTATACGTTTCAGTTCATTCAAAAGCACAGTGAAGCCCTGGTAAACGCGTTGATCAAAGGGCGACCTCTTTCTGGCCTTTCACCTTCTACAAAGAAGTTTAGTTTCTACGACAGCGTACTGCTCAATGTTCTTGCTACCAATAAGGTGCCGGGAGATAAAGTATTTACCCAGCTTTTCAGGAAAAATGACGCCAAGAATATTCTGCGGTTTCTCGATAACCAGACTTCATTTTCCGAAGACCTTAGAATCATCACATCATTGCCTATTTTCCCCTTCTTTAAGGCGGCTACAGAACAGATTTATAAGGTTTAAGAAATTACCTGTTTCGCATTCTTTCTAA
>JACMJX010000146.1 GCA_014380425.1 Chitinophagaceae bacterium
CATTGGCATCCTGCTCCGTTTTGGGGAATTGTAGTAATAATCCATTACAGTTCCATGGAGAATTACGCCGGTCTATATTGGTGCCGTTTCGTACCCCAATTCGCTTAATTTCCTGAAGGCGATTACCTTCTCCGGTCATTTCTAATTCCCGTTGTGTTCTGGCCGTACTTATAACACCCAATACCGTGGCTCCGGCGGGTAAGTTACGGGAAGTAGTTCCGTAAGCACGGGTTAGTAGATCATTAATATCAGAAATACCGATTGCAAGGCTGGCACCGCCTAATTCCGCCGCCGCTTCGGCTCTTATCAGTTTTATTTCGGTTAAATGGACAATTGGCACTTCCAGAAAGTCAAGATTATATTTTGTAAGTGCGTTATAACCAGACTGACCAGTATTGCTATACCATACTCTTCGCTTGTCGGCAACGTCGGAGGTCGCATAGTTGAAATAAGTGGTGCTGAAAAACAAAGTAGGTATATTGGCTGCATCCGATCTCCATAGTCTATTTAGCTCACTTCCCGGCTGAAATCCCCCCGTTTGATTGGCAATCCGCAGAATCGCTTCTTTAGTAAGCCCAAGGGAGAAGCGGCTGGTGTAATTTTCGTCCAGGGAAAACTTATTACTTTTAATTACTAGGTCTGCGTAGTAGAAGGCATTCGTAAAATCATTCATCTGCAAATAAACTTTTGCCAAATAGGCTTCCGCGATCAATTTGGTCGCAGTATAGAATTTATTCCCATCTTGGGGATCAGCAGGCAGCAATGAATCGGCTTGCTTTAAATCTGCAATAACCTGCCGATAGACTTCCGCAACGGTTGATCTGGGAATATTAGAAGGAGACGTGTTAAGCCGAAGCGCGATACCGGGATGCGAATTTTCCGGGCTATAACCATAAGGCTGAGCAAAAAGTCGCACCAGTTCAAAATGAGCCATCCCTCTGAAAAAATGGGATTGGCCTTGAAGGAAGGTCCTATTGGTATTGGCGATATCGATGTTTTCAAAAATCAGGTTGGCCGCATTGACAATTTTGTATCCTTTTAAATACAACTCGTTTCGCTGGAAGCCGAAGATTGAATTTCTGCGTCCATATATTTCCGCAAAGTCACCTGTAAGCCTGGATCCGTCAAGTTGATCAGCCAGCATTTCACTAAAGCCTTGAACCCGACCTCCCAGAAAATCGCCCGCCGCTACATAAGTATACATTGCATTGCCAAAGGCCATCAGACTGCTATCATTTGTAAACGCCTGCTCTTTAGTAAGCTGCCCCTCCGGAGGCCGTTCCAGAAATTTGGAACAGCCAGCCAATCCGCCGGCACAAACCAAACATATTATAATAGCTATTTTGTTGCGTTTCATAATCTGTAGTTATTAAATTAAAAGTTAACGGTTAATCCGCCTATGATCGTCTTCTGAGAAGGCGCAGTCAGATAGGTAATGTTAGGACTTAGATTCCTGTCTTGTGAATCTTCAAAGTCGCGGGTAATTTCGGGATCACCGCCTGAATATTTAGTAAATGTGAGCAGATTAGTACCTGTAACAAAAAGGCGGATATTTTTCACCGGTAGTTTCCTAAGTATACTGTTTGGTATAACATAAGCAAGCGTTAATTCGCGCATACGCAGATAGGACGCACTTTCAAGAAACATCGTGGAATTAAACTGGTCTTCGCTGGATACACCAGGATAAGAAGCCGCGTCATACACCAGACGAGGATATTTCGATACATCACCAGGCTCTGTCCATCTGTCCAGGAAGTCTTCCCTGAAATTCCAGTTCTTTCTAGAGAGACCCAGGAATTGATATTTACCTGAACTCTCATAAAGGTTGCCCCCAATTACAAATGTGAACAACGTGGACAGCTCAAATCCTTTGTACTGCAAATTGGTATTGAAACCACCAATCCAGTCTGGCATTACGGAGCCGGCGTATACGCGGTGATTCAGTGAATAGGTTTTCGTTTGTTTACCTGAATTATCTAACCAGATAGGGAGGCCGTCCACCGGGTCAACGCCGGAATACCGAACCAGATAATTGACTCCTACGGGCAATCCAACCACAATACGTGTGTCGTTGGTGCCACCTTGTACAGCATCGGGTCCCAACTCATACTTCAGTACCTCGTTCCTGTTTTTGGCAATGTTACCTCCAACAGTCCAGCGGAAATCTTTTCCGTCTACTATTTTGTACGAACCACTGATTTCAATGCCTTCATTTAATATTTCACTGTTGCTTAAATTTCTCCAGGCTCTCTCAAATCCGGTGGAGGGAGAAATACCTGGCCTAAGCAATATATCAGTAGATGCTTTATTATAGTACGCTACTTCTCCAGTCAACCGATTATTAAACAACCCAAATTCTACGGCAACGTCTATATTTTTTAATGTTTCCCATTTGAGATCTGGATTGCCAAGATCATTCAGATAAAGTGTGGAATTGGCATTGTATGGATTACCTCCACTTCTATAATTGTCGTAATAAGCACCGGATGGTATATTGGCATTTCCCACTACACCGTAACTAGCCCTGAGTTTAAGGTAGCTGATTTTATTAAATGCCTGCATAAAGTTCTCATCACTTACTATCCAGGCGGCAGAAGCTGCCGGAAAGAAACCGCGTTTATTATTTGTGCCGAATTTAGAGGAGCCATCTACGCGGGCAATTAATTGTATGGAGTATTTATTATTGAAGGTGTAGTTGATCCTTCCGAAAAAGCTATTAAAAGTGAAGGCTTCCTTCTGTAGCTCTCTTGTTGGTGCCGGTGCTGACAATAAGGAATCACGCCTGTTATTGTAAGCGGCATTATCCTCCCAATAGGGCGTATCCAATTCCTGGCCAATAGGATCTGTTGAATACCCTTTGCGCTCGTAATCCTGTACTTCGGATCCAAGCAGAAAGTTAAATTTATGCACCGCAGAAGGATTCCATAAATAACTGGCCGTTACGTTAGCAGTTTGATTGGAACCCCATAAATGACTTCTGTTGGCAAATCCCGTTGTAACCATTGAACTGCTTAGTCTGCGGATCGCCAGAGAGGAAAACTGGTCATCGTTAGCAGTTGTATATTCAATTGACCCGCTTGCTTTCAGGAAGAGGTTTTTAATAGGTTGATATTCCAGGCTCAGTCCCCCAAGAATACGACTATTCGTTTCTCTCCTGGGTTCTTCATTTGAGCTGATGATCGGGTTGGTCAATCCGGTAGCATAACTTCCATCGCTCTTATAAACCGGAAATATAGGTAGCGCAGATGGCATAGCGTCTCCAATACCTCCGTCCCACGCGGCTTTAACTCTTTTGTTAGTACCCCTATTATAGGCCGAAGTAAGGCCTACTTTTAATTTGGAACTAATAGCATAATCCATATTCAAACGGGCAGCCATGCGTATATATGCATTTTTGCGGATGTACCCTTCATCATTGCTGTACGTAAGGTTGGCAAATGTCTTTAAACGTTTATTTCCCTGAGTCATCGAAAGACTGTGATCGTTGATGAAACCTACCTGAGTAAGTTCATCCCACCAGTCCGTATTGGTTTGGCTGGCTTGAGCCCATGTAAGATTTCCCGGAAGCGGTGCGTAACCTGTGTTGCCGTCATTAGTCCAGGCTTCCTGGCGCAATTGCAACCAGGTAGGCCCATCTACGAAGCTCGGTTTTCTTGAGTAGGTAGCTGCACCCAGCTTATTGGAATAGGTAAATGCAGGCTTGCCCGATTTACCACGTTTAGTGGTAACCAGAATGACACCGTTAGCACCTCTTGATCCATAAATGCCGGTAGCACCTGCATCTTTCAATATTTCTATTGACGCTATATCGTTGGGATTAATAGAAGACAATGGGTTCTGATTCATTGCAGAACTGTTGCCCCGAATAAATGGATCTGAAATAATGGGTATTCCGTCAATCACATATAAAGGATCGCCTGAAGCAGATATAGAACCTACACCGCGTATTCTTATTACGGAACTGGAACCCGCAAGTCCGTTCCCGGATACTACCTGTACTCCCGGAGCTTTACCCTGAAGTGCGGCTTCAAAACTTGGCACGGGAATCGAACTGATCTGGTCGCCCGATACTTTCGATATGGCACCTGTAACTTCTCGCCGTGTTTGTACTCCGTATCCTACTACCACTATATCATTCAGCACCGAGCTGGCCTGAACCATCTGTAGACTTCCTAATGGCCCGTCGGCGCTTATTTCCAGTGGTGTGTAGCCAACAGAAGAAAGCACCAGTATTTTACCGGCATCAGGCACTTTGAGCGTAAAGGATCCATCGGCCGCAGTCTGGGTACCTATTTTAGTACCTTTCACGGTAACAGCCACACCCGGAACACCAGAACCATCTTTGGAATCCGTCACCTTCCCGGTAACCGTCCTGGTTTGCGCCAGTGCCGAAAAGCAGCAGAACAGCAATGGCAGCATGGCAATCAGCAATCGTTTTAGTTTCATATTTATCGTTTTGTTTACTTAGTTGGTTTATTATGTAGTTTACCTTTTTATGACCAGCAGCTTAAGGGTTTACTTTTTACCGTTAAAGCGTACCTGCATAAAGTAAAGTCCGGGTTGCAGGGTGCCCGTGTTCAGCGGCGCGGTATAACGGCCTTTTTCTTTAGAGCCGCTAAACAGTACCGATACCTGCCTGCCCGCTATATCCGTTAGCACGATGCTCAGCTGCCCATTCTCCGGTAGGGAATAAGTGATCACGG
>JACMJX010000147.1 GCA_014380425.1 Chitinophagaceae bacterium
AATGACACTACTTTTTATCACTCCCCAAAAGTGTCAACTTTTTTCAGGATCAGACAATCTGTATAGCTATTTTAGGACGAGACAAGATCTCCCAAATATGATTCACAAAGCTTCTCGTTCGTCTCTCGAAGGTCTCTCGTTCGTCTCTCGTTCGAATACGACTGAAAGAAAGACGAACGAGAGACGAACGAAAGACTAACAAGAAGCCTTCGAGAGCCCCTCAAATAGAATAAAAAGCTACAGATAGCACTTTTACTGGAATAAAATAAGCCGGAAGCGCTATTGAACAGGTTTTCTTTTGAGGTTATGCCCTTTTGGAAGAACAAATAGAATGCAGCTATTCATTTAAGCGCCCGATTTACCAAATTCCCGCTTCCCCACTTTGCTACCTGGACAAAAGAACAGTGTCAAAAAAATGCAGAACAAGGATACTACAAGGATGAAAATGCGCGAAAAACAGGAATCGAATCCTATAAATCCAGTTACCATCCATGCTACTTCAATCCTGCGGTTTTACGAACGGAACATGCGGCAATGAATCTCAAAATTCACTCCCTCTACGGTGCCGTGGTGGGAGGGGTGTACGGTTTATTTCACCGAAGAAACAGCAGTTCCAAATGCCAGGAAAAGTACAAAAGCCCGTAACCGATCCCACTGCCCGGCGCCGCACCAGAGCAGCAGCTTGTTTGTTCGGTGAAATAAACCGTACACCCCTCCCCACCACGGCACCTACCGGAACCCGGTCAACGTGCCCTGAACGCATCAAATAACAGGAATATAAAGTACCTTTGTCGCCCTGCCATTTTGGCCAGCCGGCTTTATCAGCACTAAATTTGAAGATAAAGTCGACCCATGATTCATAAATTGCAGGTCGCTTGCCAGATAGACATATCGGGGCAGGAACCCGATTAAAAAGAAAGAATACAAATTAAATTATTCAATAAAAACATAACATGTTAGGTTTTATTTCAAAATTATTCGGAGGAAGTAAATCTGAAAAAGATGTTAAAACCATCCTGCCGGTGGTTGACCAGATCAATTCCCACTTTACCTCCTATAAAACATTAAGCAATGATGAACTGAGAGGCAAAACCGCCGAATTCAAGGCGCGGATAGCCAGTCATCTCGAAAGTACTGACAAAGCGATTGCCACCCGGCAGGAAGAAGCCGAAGCCCTTCCCGTGGAGGAAATGGCAGGCCGGGATGAGGCTTACCAGCAGATCGATAAACTGAAAACCGACCGCGATCAGCAACTCGAAGTAATTCTTAAGGAATTGCTGCCCGAGGCTTTTGCCGTAGTGAAGGAAACGGCAAGACGATTCGCATCCGGTACAGAACTCCGTTCTACAGTTACAGATATGGACCGCGAATTGAGCGTGAAACGAGACTATGTAACCATCGATGGCGACACGTCCGTATTTGCGAACACATGGCCTGCCGGCGGCGCCGCCGTTACCTGGAACATGGTGCATTACGACGTGCAGCTGATAGGAGGTGCCGTATTGCACTCCGGGAAAATATCCGAAATGGCAACGGGTGAAGGTAAAACACTTGTAAGTACTTTACCGGCTTACCTCAATGCCCTTGCCGGATTGGGAGTGCATATAGTAACGGTGAACGATTACCTGGCACGCCGTGATAGCGAGTGGAACGGAACGCTTTTCGAATGGCTCGGGCTTTCCGTGGATTGCATAGATAAGCATCATCCCAACACGGAGGAAAGAAGAAAAGCCTATCTAGCAGACATTACTTACGGCACCAATAATGAATTCGGGTTCGATTACCTGAGAGACAATATGGTGCACAATCCCGATGAAATGGTGCAACGCAAGCACCATTATGCCATGGTGGATGAGGTGGATAGCGTTCTTATCGATGATGCCAGAACGCCGTTGATCATTTCCGGCCCTGTACCACGCGGCGATGAGCAGCAATACCATCTGCTGAAGCCCCGTGTACATCAACTGGTGGAAGCACAGAAGCAGGTAGTCAATAAATTTCTTGCGGAAGCAAGAAAGAAATTAGCGGAAGGCAACGACGATCCTAAAGACGGCGGCATGGCGCTTATGCGGGCCTACAGAGGGCTGCCCAAGAGCGGACCGCTTATCAAGTTCCTGAGCGAACCGGGCGTGCGGGTGAAGCTGCAGAAAGCGGAAAATTATTACCTCGCAGACCAGTCTAAAGAAATGTATAGGGTGGATGAAGAGCTTTTCTTCCATATAGAAGAAAAGAACAAACAGGTAGACCTTACGGAAAAAGGACTTCAGATGATCACTAAATCCGGTGAAGATCCCGAGTTTTTCGTACTGCCGGATATCAGTCTAAAGCTGGGTGCGCTGGATAAAGACGCTGCCCTTACACCCGAAGAGAAGCTGCACCAGAAAGAAGCCATTCTTAATGAATATTCCATTAAGGCCGACCGAATACACACCGTACAGCAGCTATTGAAAGCGTACACCTTGTTCGATAACGACGTAGAATACGTGGTGATAGAGCAGCAGGTGAAGATAGTAGATGAACAAACAGGCCGTATCATGGAAGGCCGCCGGTATTCCGACGGCTTGCACCAAGCTATAGAAGCCAAGGAGAACGTGAAAATAGAGGCAGCAACGCAAACCTATGCAACTATTACCCTGCAGAACTATTTCCGGATGTACCATAAGCTGGCGGGCATGACGGGTACTGCAGAAACGGAAGCAGCGGAGCTCTGGGACATCTACAAACTGGATGTAGTTAATATTCCTACCAATATCCCCATCACCCGAAAGGATGAACAGGATCTTGTATATAAAACCAAGCGCGAAAAGTACAAGGCGGTGATCGATGAGCTGGAACGGCTAAGATCGCTGGGAAGGCCGGCACTGGTAGGTACCACTTCAGTTGAAGTGAGCGAGCTTTTGAGTAAGATGCTGCAGGTAAAGAAGATTCCGCACAATGTACTAAACGCTAAGCAGCACGCCCGTTAAGCACAGGTGGTTGCGGAAGCGGGTCTTGCTGGTGCCATTACCATTGCTACCAATATGGCGGGTCGTGGTACGGATATCAAGCTAGGGCCTGGCGTGAAGGAAGCCGGTGGCCTGGCTATCATAGGAACGGAAAGGCACGAAAGCCGCCGTGTAGACAGGCAGTTGCGTGGCCGCGCCGGACGCCAGGGCGATCCGGGAACTTCACAGTTCTATGTATCACTCGAGGATGATCTGATGCGTATGTTCGGTAGTGAGCGTATTGCTTCGCTGATGGATAAGATGGGATATAAAGAGAGCGAAGTAATTCAGCATAGCATGATCACCAAATCGATTGAAAGGGCGCAGAAGAAAGTGGAAGAAAACAACTTCGGCATTCGTAAGCGCCTGCTTGAATATGATGACGTGATGAACAAGCAACGTAAAGTGGTGTATGAAAAAAGAAACCATGCATTGTTTGGCGAAAGGCTGGCGCTTGACCTTGACAATGCTTTTTATGTAGTGGCAGAAGGGCTTGTAACGCTGTTTCGCGAACAGGATGATTTTGAAGGGTTTAAACTGGCGGTGATCATGAACTTTGCCATGGATACTTCCATTACAAGAGAAGAGCTGCAAAAGACGAATGTGAACGATGTAACGGAAAAGCTATACGGCGAAGCCATCAACAGCTACCAGCGTAAGAAGGAGGAACTACGGGCGCAGGCGGTACCGGTATTCACCAATATACGGCAGACACAGGGCGAACACATTGAAAATGTAGTAGTGCCCTTCAGCGATGGACGTAAGAACATTCATGTGCTTGCCAATCTTAAAAAGACCATCGGCACCGAAGGTATGGAGCTGCTGAATTCCCTGGAGAAAACAATCAACCTTTCGTTGATAGATGATGCGTGGAAGGAGCACCTCAGAAGCATGGACGATCTGAAACAAAGCGTGCAGACGGCCTACCTGGAACAGAAAGACCCGCTGGTGATCTATAAGGTGGAAGCTTTCAATCTGTTCCGGCAAATGGATAGCGAAGTAAACAAGGATATCGTTTCTTTCCTTACCCATAGTGGAATACCCGTGGAGCAGAACCAGCAGCCGCTGCGCGAAGGAAAAGAACAGAAGACGGATATGAGCCGCATGCAGGTGAATAAAGAGGAGATCGATGCCAGAGGAGATGATTATGCCGCTAATGAGAATGATTATTTCGATCCTTCGGAAGGTGGTGCGGGGGTAAAGCAGGAGCCGGTGAAAGTGGGTATAAAAATAGGTCGTAACGATCCCTGCCCTTGCGGAAGCGGTAAGAAATACAAGCAGTGTCACGGAAGGGAAGTTGTTTAACATGCATAAGGTTCCTACTATGAAAAATAGCATTATTATTTTGCTGGTGCTGGCGTCTCTGGCCGGCAGGGCACAAACGGATACGGGATCGGTGATTGTAAGAAGGGATCCCCGGATCGATCTTCTTATCAGGAAGCAGGCGCAGATCAACGAGGAAACAACACGATCCAGTCGCCGCTCCGGGCCGGGCTATCGTATCCAGGTTATCAGCACTACGGATCGCAGTAAGGCTATTGCCGCTAAAACGCGGATCTACCAGGTGTACCCGGAGTTGAAGCCTTACTTTCTTTATCAGTCACCCTATTATCGCCTTAAGGTAGGCAACTTTAAAACCTATGCGGAAGCGGAAGATTACATTTCTCCCCTCACCCGCGAATTCCCCGGAACTGTGTTTGTGGTGAAAGACACTATAGAGAGAGATCCTCTTGATGGGTCTGAAGGAATGAGTGAATAAAATGTAGAATGTCATTCCAGCAATTGCCACTGTACGGCGTTCAATGTACAACACCCTGGCATTGGGAGATTCTGAAGCAGGCGCGTTGAACATTGTGCATTCCATTCAATGTGTTCATGCGCCTGCTTCAGAATGACACGGGGGTAGTGCAATTTAGCCTGTCCTTATTTAGCCTGGGCAAATTCAAGTTTCAGATCGATGGTAATATCCTTGCCTACGGTTGCACCGCCGGCTTCTGTAACAGAGTTCCATTTGAGGCCGTAAATGAAGCGGTCGATTATTCCTGTTACCTTGAAACCTGCTTTCGTATTTCCATAACCATCCTTGGCAGTACCGCCATATGTAACGTTGAACTTTATGGGCTTCGTTACGTCGCGGATGGTGAGGTTGCCATCAAGTTCAAACTTGTTACCGCTGATCTTTTTGAAAGACGTACTCTTGAACGTCATGTTCGGATACTTGGCTGCATTGAAGAAATCATCGCCTAAAAGATGCTTGTCTCGATTTTCATTGTCCGTATTAACGCTGTTTACATCGATCGTAAAGTTTACCGTGGCTCCCGTAAAATCAGGGTTTGTTGTTACAATCGCCCCACCGAATTTCCTGAAAGAACCTTCTACTTCCGATATAACAAGGTGTGATACCGTAAATCTGACATTGGAGTGCGAAGGATCTACATTCCATGTTGTCTGGGCGTTAAGCGTGCTACCGATCACTGCGATAGCCAGCAATACTACTAACTTTTTCATGCTTGCTTTTGATTTTAGTGTTATGTTGATTTACTAATACTCGTCGATCATTTCTATAAAGACCCTGACGGGCTTACCGTCGATTACAGGTATATAAGGTGCTTCTTTGAGCGGAGCACTCACAGCCCTTATCACTTTCGAGTAGGAAAGCCGTTCTGTCAACTGCCCGATGGCAAGTTCCTCATCGTCATTAACCAGCACGATCACTGTTTTGCCCGTTGCTACTTCCCTTATTCTGGCTATAAGACTATCCTCCACGGCAAAAGCGGTAGCCAGTATGATGATGTCTGCCTCCCATGAAGCATCTACGAAACAATGAAGTACTTCGGCATCCGTTCCGGGAAAGATCATTTGCAATTCGTTCAGTAGCTGACCAAGGCAGGTAACATTACTACCGAGAAGCAGCAGGTGATAGGGTCCGGTGACGAGTTCCTTCGCAACTGCCGTTCCCATTTTATCATCTGCACCTATTATGGCTATCGTCTTCTTCAATTACCCTTCCTGTTTTATGATACAAAGATATAGGGTTGGGAAATCTATTGCCATTGAGAAGAAATAAGAAATAGTATTGATATAGATCAACCGGACTATTGCCCGATGGTGATCTGTTTACGGATCCTGCTAAGTGTTTCAGGAGTCATTCCCAGATAGGAGGCAATCATGTGCTGGGGAACACGCTGTATAATATCTGGATATATCTTTATCATCCGTTTATACTTTTCTTCCGAGGTAAGGCTTAATGATGCTACCAGTCGCCGCTGCAGGGCTACCATACTGTTCTGAAGCAATATGCGGAAATACTTTTCCAGCTTCGGTATGCTTTCCAGCATCTGCTCGATGGAAACGGCCGATATTAAAAGGAGTTCGGAATCTTCCAGTGCTTCAATATTATAAGTAGATGGCTCGCCGGTGTATAAGCTATAATTATCGCCTATCCACCATCCCTCTAAAGCAAATTGCACGATATGTTCATTGCCCTTATCGTCTATAGTGTACGACCGAAGCGCCCCTTTTTCTACAAAGGCCACATGCTTACCTACATCTCCCTCCTGCAGCAGGTACTGCTTCTTTCTCAGCTTTTTAGCCATGAAATAAGGCTTCGCCCGCTCGAAGTCTTCCTGGGTTAAGGAAATCTTACTACTGACAGAAGCAAAAAGCTGCTCAAACATAGCTGTTCTTTGATACAAGATTATATAAAGTTTCGAAGAAATCCCGTAAAATTCCACAGGAGTCTTTTTTAATTTAACTTATCTTACCTGCTGAATTGAGTTTTATAAAAACCATATCGGATACCGGAATACCGGACGGCGAGCTGGTGGCTTCCTACAAAAGCTCCGGAAAACTTGACGTGCTGAGTATATTGTACCAGCGTTATATGGACCTTGTTTTCGGAGTCTGCTTAAAGTACCTGAAAAATAACGAGGCGGCGAAGGACGCAGTGATGCAGCTATTCGAAGAGTTGGTACACAAGCTTCGCCAGCATGATGTGGAGAACTTTAAAAGCTGGCTCTATACCATGGCTAAAAATCACTGCCTGATGCAGCTTCGTACGCCCCGCAATTTAAAAACGGTAGAATTTAATGCAGATAGTATGCATTCGCAGGAACCCGTGCATCTGAATGATATACTGGAAAGTGAGCATGCGTTTAAAAGCCTCGATGGTTGCATGGAATCACTATCTGGCGACCAGCGGAGAACAGTGGAGCTTTTTTACCTGAAAAGTAAATGTTATAATGAAATAGCAGAGATAACCGGCCTGGAGTGGAATAAGGTAAGAAGCCTTATCCAGAACGGAAGAAGAAATTTAAAAATATGTATGGAGAAACAGATCATCAGCAGTGAATAAATACAGCAACGATAGCAAGATATATTCAGCGGAAGATATTCTGAATTACCTGAGCGGCAGTATGCCCCCGGGTGAGATGCATGCTATGGAAAAAGCAGCCTTGGAAGATCCCTTTCTGGCAGATGCGATGGAAGGGTATCGCCTGGCGAAGACTTCCGTTAATACAACAGATATCGATATGCTTCATGCAAGGCTGGCTATCCGGCGGAAACCGGCGAAAGTTGTTGCTCTTTACAAACGCCGATGGTTCAGAACGGTAGCAGCCATGCTCTTGTTATCTGCCGGCCTGTTGCTTGCCTACAGCCTGCTATTTAGGAACAGGCAGCCACAGCTAGCTGTAAACAAAGACCGGAAAGAAGAAAAACCTGGTACCTTAGCTACGCCATCAGCTCCAACTCCCCCACCTCCCGAAACGCTGACGGCATCTACACCGGCCCCGGGTCTGCAAGATGGTTTTAAACCAGGGGCACGGCAGAATACAAGCCAGGTGATACCGGAAAAGAAAGAAGCGGCTGCTTTTGCTGAAACGGTTCAAAAAGACGAGATGCAGTATATGGCTAGCGATAGCCTTACCGGGGTTATAGCAATGGCCCCTTCAGCACCGGTTTCAAAAGAACAGGAGCAGAAGATAGACGAGGCGCTTCAGGGCCGTGTGTCGGGAATATCGGTGCCCGAGAAAAGAGACGAAACAGTGCCTTTAGCTGATCAAAAGAAAAACAGCATCGATAATGATACGGTTTTAAGTTTAGCGCAGGAAAGGGTTGTGGCGGGCTATGATAAACAGAAGATGCGGAGAAAAACCGCTACCGCTATAGCCAGGGCGAGTAAGCCACTGTCGCCATCAGGGCTGGATACTACAGAAGCAACACCCTCTATCGGTGTTAATCAGTATATCACCTACTTATTCAGCAACAGGCAGAAACCGGCTACAGAAGCGCATATAGAGGGTGATGTAATTGTCAGCTTTCAAATAGGGCGTTCTGGTAAACCAGAAGAGTTCAAGATCATCCGCTCCTTGTCTCCGCTGCTGGATAAGGAAGCCATCCGGCTCATAAGGGAAGGCCCCCCGTGGAAGCTGCTGACTAAACGAAAAGGACGCGCTACGGTTACTGTACGTTTTTAGTTTGCTGCTCTTCTTTTCTCCATTGCTTCTCCATCATGAAAGTGCCGAAGGGTATCACGGAAGCTATAAATGCTTTGACCAGCCATACAACGTTTTTCCTGTAAACTACCATAACCGCTGCACCGAGGCACATAAAAGCTACAAACAGCGCTCCATGAAGCCCGCCTATTATTTTAACCGCTGAGGGCGAATTGAAAAGATACTTCAAAGGCATGGCGATAAACAGTAGTATCAGAAAGGAAATGCCTTC
>JACMJX010000001.1 GCA_014380425.1 Chitinophagaceae bacterium
GAGTCTGCCGGAGAAGACATAGTGCCGGAGAACATTCCTCTCCAAATTGCTTTTGAAGACAGCGATATCATCATCATCAACAAGCCGGCTGGCCTTGTAGTGCATCCGGGCTGCGGCAATGCGTCGGGTACACTTATCAATGGCATTGCTTATTACCTCACTGCAAACAATCCCTCCATCTCGGAAGAAACATTACCCCGTTTTGGTATGGTACACCGGATCGACAAGAACACTACCGGACTGATGGTGGTCGCCAAAACAGACAGGGCCGTGTCGTCGCTGGTGAAACAGTTCTTCAACCACACTGTCATCAGAAGATACACTGCACTTGTATGGGGAGATATGGAACAGGACGAAGGCACGATCGTTGCTCATATCGGGCGTCACAAGAAATCAAGAAAGCTCTTCGATGCCTACCCCGAGGGTGAATATGGCAAAGAAGCCATTACGCATTACACCGTACTCGAGCGCTTTGGTTACGTAACACTTATTGAATGCCGGCTGGAAACAGGCCGTACTCACCAGATCCGGGTTCACATGCAGCACGTAGGCCATCCCTTGTTTAACGATGATACATACGGAGGCGACAGGATCGTGAAAGGAACGATATATACGAAGTATAAACAGTTTGTAGAAAACTGCTTCGAGCTTTGCCCCAGGCACGCCTTACACGCACGCACCCTTGGATTCATACACCCCTCTACAGGTCAGCCTGTGCTTTTTGAAAGTAAGCTTGCCGAAGATATGCAGCAGGTAATCGAAAAATGGCGAGGTTATGCCAGGCAGAAAGACTTGAGTTAATTACCCGTGGTGAAGTCGAACAAGGTGGCTGTAAAAATACCCCGTTCTCTTTTTTTAAAGATGGCGTGCCAGTTACCTGTATAGCGCAGAACATGCGGCACCAGAAGGCCGTGCGCTTTCGTCATCTGAACTTCCATCCTTACATCGAAATCATACACCCCAGCATTGTAACTTAATGAATAATTACGGCCAGCTATCTCCATGGTATTGCTGTTGAACCAGGTCTTCATCTCATCGATCACAATCTTATCCTGCTCGCTTTTAGTGAGATCTTCCCTGGCTTTTATGGTAAATACATAGCAAGTTTGCCCGGTGTACTCTTCCATGTCGATGATGAAGTCATAGTATCGGGCCATGTCTTCATCGAAAATGGCGATTTTGTCTCCGATAAACGGTATTCCCGGTATCTTCTTTCCAGGGTTGAAGAACAGCATTTTCAACTGTTCCTTGTGTTTCTCCATACCACTTTTATTCTTGATGCTCAGCTCCGCATCCTTTACAATATTCGTTTCGCCGCAAACGGTATCTTTCACTAACAGAAGCCCGGCATAAAGCTCACCAGTATAATAATTCCAATTCTTACTGGCATCATAGATATCTCCGCCCGTACGCTCTTCAAGTACTTCCATACTCCTGCAACCGTTCTTCACCTGTTGCCGGGTGCGGCTCTGTAAAAAAGCTTGTACATTGTTTTTCTTATCCTGCATCCGCACATCGTTCAGGGAGGTATATCCTAGAATCCGGAGACTCTTGAAGGCTTTGTAAAAAGTAGTATCCTTCTCTACCTGTTCGATAAACCGTGGAACGTTCAGGTTACTGCGTATTACCACTTCTTTCAGCGTGACTACCTTATTGGAAATGTTGACACTAGAATCCTGGGAAAAGCAAACTGCTGAAGAAAGGTAAAGGTAAGAGGCGGTGGATAGAAGAATCTTTAAATACATGCAGTCTATTTAGAAAACAGCATTCGGTAGTCCATCTTCACTTTACCCTTGGAAATATCATCCAGCTTGCCCTTCATCAGTTGTCGCTTCAGAGGTTTCAGGTGGTCTATGAAGAGTTTGCCCTCTATATGGTCGTATTCATGAAGAATGATGCGGGCTGTGATGCCGTTGAAAGTACGGGTATGCTGTTGAAAGTTCTCATCAACAAAATCAATCGTTACTTCTTCCGGGCGGTTGATGTCTTCCCGGATCTTTGGAATACTCAGGCATCCTTCGCAATAGCTCCATTCCTCACCGTTGACAGTTTGAATACGTGCATTGATAAATACCTGTTTAATTCCCGGGGCATCCGGGTAAAGATCTTTTTCATCTTCCTCCTGGTTTCTGAAAATCTGCGTACTGTCCATTACAAACAGCCTTATGTCCTTATTTACCTGCGGAGCGGCGATTCCAACTCCGTTGCTGTTATACATGGTTTCCCACATATCGGCAATCAGCTTTTCCAGCCCTGGGTAATCCGGGGTTATCGCCTTCGCTACTTTCCTTAAAACCGGGTGCCCATATGCTACAATTGGAAGTATCATTAAGTGTTCTAATTTTTGTAAAAATAAGAAAAAGCCCGTTAGCACTATTGATTGTGTTGAAGGTACTCCTGCAACATGATCGTAGCCGAGATCTCGTCGATCAGCGCTTTATTTCTCCTGTCTTTTTTCTTCATACCACTCTGCACCATGCTCTGCACAGCCATCTTAGATGTGTATCGCTCGTCTACTTTCCTAACAGGCATCTGCGGAAAGTGTTTGTTGAGATCTTTGATGCACTGGTTTACAAGCGGCGTTGCATGCGTATCCGAGTCGTCGAGGTTTTTAGGCTCCCCGATTAGTATAAGCTCCACCTGTTCCTGCAGAAAATAGTTCTTGAGAAAGGGAATGAGTTCTTTGGACGGTACCGTAGTAAGCCCGTTGGCAATGATCTGGAGAGGATCTGTCACCGCGAGCCCTGTGCGCTTTCCGCCATAATCGATACATATTATTCTAGCCAAGATAGGAAGGTTTGATGAAGAGAAGATCTGCAATTACAAGAGCCCCGAACACAATGCTCGCTATGCCGTTCGCCGTCATAAAAGCGATGTTCACTTTACTGAGATCGTCTGCCCGCACCAGGGAATGCTGATATACCAGCATTCCTGCAAATACAGCCGCACCTATCCAGTAAAGCCACTGGAAATTGCCCCATACACCTGCGCATATAACACAGGCGGCACTTAACACATGCAGTAGTCTGGATACCCGAAGTGCTCTTTCTTTACCTAAAGCGGCCGGTATGGAATGGAGGTTCTGCGACTGGTCGAAGTCAACATCCTGAAGCGCATAAATGATATCGAAGCCACTTACCCAGAATATCACCGCCAGGGAAAAAAGAACCGGAAGAACATCGAAGTGCCCCGTAACGGCAATATAAGCGCCGATAGGCGCAAGTGATAACCCAAGCCCGAGAACAAGGTGGCATAATGCCGTAAAACGCTTTGTATAGCTGTAAAACAGGATGACGAATAAAGCGAGAGGTGATAAAAAGAAGCACACTGGATTAATGAACCACGTTGTGGCGGTAAACAACAAGCAGTTGACTATAACGAATCTTAAAGCATTATCAGGAGAAATAATGCCCCTGGGAATTTCGCGGATGGCAGTACGGGGATTCCTGGCATCAAAGCTCCGGTCGAGATAACGATTGAAAGCCATAGCTGCGCTGCGCGCCGTAATCATACAAATAAGTACTAGGAAAAAAACCTGCCACAAGGGCTTATAAGATGCCCCCTCGTTAAATACCGGCGAAGAGGGTGAGAAATCGCTGTAGAATCCAGCGATCCAGATATGGATGCGTTCAGAAGAACCCAACACAAACCCGATCATCGCAAAAGGCATTGCAAAGATGGTATGAGAAAACTTCACCAACGATAGATACTTCTTTACAGTCGTCATTGTCAAAAATAATTTAAATAACCTAAGCACATCAGGCATTTCCGGAAGCTCGATTTCGGCCTTGAAATATAAGCGAAGAAGCCGATACCGGAAAAATGTCCATCTAACCAACCAATGCCCGCCAACGAAAACCCGCCCAGGTTTGTTTCACCGATGAAATCAAGCTTGCGGAAATGCCCGGGTGTCGCCAACCTTTCAAGCTAAAAACGAAAGCAGCCCGAATATTCCAAATGCTAAACCCTCCTCCGCACCAGTTCCCACAGCACAATACCGGCCGCCACTGAAATGTTCAGAGAATGTTTCATACCCAGTTGAGGAATCTCGATGCAACCGTCGCACATTCTTAGCACCTCGCCATTTACCCCCTCCACCTCATTTCCAAACACTATCGCCAGCTTTCCCTCAATCAAACAATCTATATGAGCCAGGGATAGACTCCCCTCCACCTGTTCGACAGCATATACGGAATACCCGTCTTCTTTTAAAGAAGCGACAGCCGAAGCTGTAGTATCGAAATAAGACCAGGAAACCGTATCGGTAGCTCCGAGTGCGGTCTTGTGAATATCACGATGAGGGGGCCTGGGAGTATAACCACAGAGATAAATGGCATGTAATAAAAAAGCATCCGCCGTTCTGAATACACTGCCCACATTGTGCATGCTGCGGATATTATCCATCACTACTACAATGGGCACTTTATCCGATTCCCGGAACTCCTCCACCGTCTTACGGTTCAGTTCCTCCATACCCAGTTTTCGCATGGTGCAAAGGTAATCAGGAATTAAGGATTTACGGGAAAGCCTGCAGACTTTATCCCCGAATCCTGAGTATATTTGCGACCTATGTCCAAAACCGGTACCGAATCCCCTTTAATGCAGCAGCACAATGCTATTAAAGCTAAATACCCTGACGCCATCCTGCTGTTTCGCGTAGGGGATTTCTACGAAACGTTTGGTCAGGATGCCATCATCACATCGCAGGTACTGGGAATTACACTTACTAAACGCAACAATGGCATGCCCTCGTCCAGTGAACTGGCTGGCTTTCCGCACCATGCCCTGGACACCTACCTCCATAAACTGGTAAAAGCCGGACACCGTGTGGCCGTATGCGACCAGCTGGAAGACCCAAAAGCATCCAAAGGCATCGTAAAAAGAGGTGTTACGGAAATGGTAACCCCCGGTACTACTATCAACGATAAACTGCTCGACAACAGTTCTAATAATTTCCTCGCTTCCCTGCATGGTGTGAATGATAATCAATACGGTATTGCCTTCCTCGATATTTCAACCGGAGAGTTCTTTATCGCCGAAGGCGACCGGGAATACGCAGATAAGTTACTCCAGAGCTTTAAACCATCAGAAGTCATTTTCCAGAGACAGCAGCAGAAAATGTTTAAGGAGTACTTTGGACCACGGTTCTATACCTATGCACTCGAAGAGTGGATCTTTCAGGACGTTTATGCACAGGAAACTTTGCTGAAGCATTTCCAGACACATTCCCTGAAAGGATTCGGCGTGGAGGAAATGAAACACGGCCTGGTAGCGGCAGGTGCCATTATCCATTATCTCAAAGACACGGAACATCCCAATCTTCAGCACATCATCAGCATGCAGCGGATCGATAAGGATGATTTTCTCTGGATGGATCGCTTCACTATCCGCAACCTCGAACTGCTTGCCACCGCATCCGACCAAGGCTTTACACTGCTCAAAACACTCGATAATACCGTTTCGCCTATGGGCGCACGCTTACTTAAAAGATGGCTTATTTTCCCGCTGAAGAACCTTGCCAGGATCAATGAACGGCTCGACCTGGTAGCTTTCCTGATTAAAGAAATAGATCTTAGAAATAAGTTAACACAGCATATCAGGCAGGCAGGAGATGTAGAGCGTCTGGTAAGTAAAATACCTTTGAAGAAGATCAACCCTAGAGAAGTATTGCAGATCGCCCGGGGTTTGCAGCAGGCTGAAGCTACAAAGACCCTTGCGGCAATTGCCGAAAACAGTTATTTCAAACGCTTGGGAGATGCCATTAACCCCTGCCAGTATATCTGCCAGAAGATACTGCAGCAAATTACCGAACAACCCCCTGCTACCGCCCAGAAGGGAGGCATAATCGGCGATGGTATCCATGCCGAACTGGACGACCTCAGAAAGATTGCCAGGAATGGAAAAGAATATCTGGTGCAGTTGCAATTGAAGGAAGCGGAGGCTACTGGCATCCCTTCCCTGAAAATAGCTTTCAATAACGTTTTCGGATATTTCCTGGAAGTGACTAACACACACAAGAATAAAGTGCCTGAAACCTGGATGCGCAAGCAAACCCTGGCCAATGCAGAACGCTATATAACCCCTGAATTAAAAGAATACGAAGAAAAAATTACAGGCGCGGAAGACAAAATCCTGCTATTGGAGATGGAGATCTACGAGAAACTGCTCAATGAGCTGCAGGATTACCTGGCACCCTTACAGACGAATGGAAATATTCTTGCCATTATCGACTGCCTTCTCTGTTTCGCTAATAACGCCATTCATTATGGCTACAAACGCCCGCTAGTGCATGAGGGCGATGAAATGGTGCTTAAAGCAGCACGGCATCCCGTTATTGAAAGGAACCTGGCACCAGGCGATTCTTATATATCCAACGATATAGAACTCAACCGCACCGGTCAGCAGATCATTATTCTCACCGGGCCAAATATGAGTGGTAAAAGTGCCATACTGCGGCAGGTAGCCCTTATTACCTTGATGGCTCATGCTGGAAGCTTTGTACCTGCCACGGAAGCTGATATTCCTCTTACCGATAAGATATTCACAAGAGTGGGGGCCAGTGATAATCTTAGTGGTGGAGAAAGTACTTTCATGGTAGAAATGAATGAAACAGCGAGCATCCTCAACAATGTAACGGAACGAAGCCTTGTATTGCTTGATGAGATAGGCCGCGGCACTTCCACCTATGATGGAATTTCCATTGCCTGGAGCATAGCCGAATTTCTGCACGATACTCCGCAGGCGCCTATCACGCTTTTTGCCACACACTATCATGAGTTAAACGAGCTGGAGAACAAGCTTGCCAGGGTGAAGAATTATCATGTAACCAACAAGGAAGTGGGCAATAAGATCATCTTTCTCCGCAAACTGGCCAGGGGCGGCAGCAAGCACAGCTTCGGGATACATGTAGCGAAAATGGCCGGCATGCCTCAGTCACTTATTGAAAGGGCCAATGAGATTCTGAAACAAATGGAAGCCAGGCATGTAGATGATGAAGAAAGTACACTGAAACAGGTGAAAAAACTATCCATGCCTAAAATGCAGCTCTCCATCTTCGATGCACATTCCCAGGTTTTTGAAGAGATAAGAACATTGCTGGCTACGATCGATGTAAACAGGCTAACCCCGGTAGAAGCCTTGCTGAAACTGCAGGAAATAAAAAGCAGGCTGCACTGATGGTCTATCCTCTACTGCCTATATCATTCCTTTCAGCTTTTCAACGACGGTATCAATCTCCTCTTTCGTATTGTACTTACTGAAAGAAAACCTTACCGCCATTTGGTCGGGATGGCTGTCAATAGCCTGGATTACATGAGAACCCTGGTCTGCTCCACTGCTACAGGCGCTGCCTCCCGAGGCGCAGACACCCTGAATATCGAGATTGAACAGGATCATTTCCGACTTCTCCGTTTTAGGCACGCATACATTTAGCACTGTATAAAGGCTTCTGCCAAATGGATCACCATTAAAGCCGATACCAGGAATAGTATGTTTCAGCTGGTTGGCCATATATAATTTCAACCCGCTTATATAGTTGCTATCATGCTCAAAGTTTGCAGACGCTATTTCAAGCGCGCTGGCAAATCCTACTATACCATATAGATTTTCAGTACCTGCTCTCATATTCCTCTCCTGCGACCCGCCGTTTATAAAAGGCTGGATTTTCACGTTCTCGTTGATGTACAACAATCCGGCTCCTTTAGGACCGTGAAACTTATGGGCTGATCCTGTAATGAAATGCACGTGAGTACTCCGTAGGTCAAAGGGATAATGTCCGACGGTTTGAACAGTATCGGAATGAAATACAGCGTTGTATGTTTTACAAAGCAGCCCTACCGCCTCGATATTAAGTATATTGCCAATTTCATTATTGGCATGCATAAGCGTTACAAGACATCTGGAATTGCTGCCAGCTACAAGACGCTCCAGATCCTGCAAGTCCAGATGCCCATCTGGCAGCACCCGCACATAGCTAAGCATTACTTCTCCGGAACGGTGTAGATGTTCTATAGTATGCAATGTAGCATGATGTTCTATTGGCGAGCTTATGATATGTTTACATCCCAGATCGCGCACGGCTGCTATAATAGCAGTATTGCTGCTTTCCGTACCGCCTGATGTAAAGAAGATTTCTGAAGGATGTGCGTTCAGGGTCTTCGCTACCGTCTTTCTAGCACTTTCTACAGCCATCCTGCTTTCCCGGCCATAGGAGTAAATGGAGGAGGGATTGCCGAACTTAGCCGTTAAATACGGCATCATCGACTCCAGCACTGCCGGGTCGAGCACGGTAGTGGCTGCATTATCAAGATAAATTCTTTGCACGGGTTCTTATTTATGGTATAAACTTCGCACAAAGATATATGGTATCAGTCTAATGCCTGAATGGAGTGAAATCTTAACGTAAGTAAGCCTTCAGCCCTGGCTCTGGGCTACATAAATTCCTTGATGTCCTGCATTAGCCTCAGAGCGATATTGTTGGCAGTTGTTTCAAAATTGCTTTCAGCATAAATGCGTATTATAGGCTCGGTATTGGAGGTACGGAGGTGTACCCAGTCGTTATCGAACTCTATCTTTAATCCATCTTCTGTATTGATTGGATTCTTGCCGTACTTGCTTTTTATTTTGTCGAAGATGGACATGACGTCGACCTTCTTTCCGAGCTCTATCTTGTTCTTTGAGATAAAATAGTCAGGAAACCGGGTACGAAATGATTTAAGACCGTTTTTATGTTGTGCGAGGGCGCTTAGAAATAATCCCACTCCTATCAGAGCATCCCTGCCATAGTGAAGGTCGGGAACTATAATACCACCATTACCTTCTCCGCCAATAACGGCGTTGACTTCCTTCATTTTCTTTACTACATTCACCTCTCCTACCGCCGAAGGAAAGTACTGGCCTCCATGTTTTATTGTAAGTTCCTTTAAAGCCTTCGTAGATGACATATTGGAAACGGTATTCCCCTTTCGCTTACTCAGCACGTAATCGGCAACGGCAACAAGGGTGAACTCTTCTCCGAACATGCTACCATCTTCACAAACGAAACACAGCCGGTCTACATCCGGATCTACGGCAATACCGAAAGATGCTCCTCTCTTCTTTACCTCGGCACTTAGCGAAGCAAGGTTTTCCGGGAGCGGCTCCGGGTTATGGGCAAACTTTCCATTCACTTCACCGTTCAGCAGTATGACTTCTTCAACCCCCAATTCCTTTAACAATGGAGGTAAAAACAGCGCCCCTGTAGAATTTACTACATCAACCACTGCCTTATAGTTCTTATTGCGGATTGCTTCCACATCTACCAATGGATAGTTGAGGATAGCATCGATATGTTTTTGCAAAGTGTTACTACTGGTGCTACAGGTTCCGAGCCGGTCAACTGCGGCAAAACTAAAATCTCCTGTTGCTGCCAGTTCCAGAATGATTTTCCCCTCTTCAGCATCCAGAAATTCACCATCCTTATTCAGCAATTTGAGCGCATTCCATTCCTGCGGGTTGTGGCTGGCGGTTATGATAATACCACCGTCTGCTTTTTCCCATTTTACGGCCATTTCTACGGTTGGCGTGGTAGAAAGGTCAAGATCAATAACATTAATTCCAAGTGAAAGCAGCGTATTGATTACCATGCTCTTGACAATTTCGCCGCTGATGCGTCCGTCCCGCCCTATTACCACTTTTTTTCCCTTATGCTTTTCTTTCAGCCAGGTGCCATAGGAAGCTGCAAATTTAACGATGTCGAGCGGAGTTAGATTGTCACCCGGATGTCCCCCGATCGTGCCCCGGATTCCAGAAATGCTTTTAATCAATGCCACTTAAATTCAGTTTAGGAGTTCAAAAATACAGGAATAGCAGACAACAAATAATGGAAAGTTCATTAGATTTGGAGGTAAGATGGTTTTTCTACAATCTTGGAGCAGTAATATGTTCGAGCAACAAAAGTGCCAGTAATTGCCATGAAACCGGCAGAAGCCTGCTACAGTCAACTGCTGGTCTTGATTTGTAAAGTTTCGAAGCTTAGCGTAGGTTTGGTAAAAAATAGGTATGGAAGGATCTGGAACTTGGTTTAGAGAATGGTTTAGCTCACCTTATTATCATCTGTTATATTTCAACCGTAATGAAAACGAGGCTTCCTCCTTTATAAATACGCTAGTCAACCATCTTTCTCCCCCGCCCTCCTCCATTATATTAGATGTTGCCTGCGGAAAGGGGCGCCATTCCAGGCTGCTGGCAGATAAGGGGTTCGACGTTACCGGGATCGATCTGTCCTTTACTAACATTAATGAAGCTCTTCCTTACGAAACGGATCATCTTCGTTTTTACCAGCATGATATGCGCCTGCCATTCAGTGTTAATTATTTCGATTACGCCTTTAATTTCTTCACCAGTTTTGGCTACTTCAATACTGAACGAGAACACTACAATGCCGTGCGCACTATTGCTGGCGCATTAAAGCCGGGCGGTGTGCTGGTATTAGACTATTTCAACGTACATTACGCAGAAGATCATTTACTCCACATCTCTGAGAATACAATAGGAGAGGTTACTTTTTA
>JACMJX010000148.1 GCA_014380425.1 Chitinophagaceae bacterium
AGGAAAGTTTCCCCCTACTCCGAGAGCAATTTTTGAACCGATTGGTTCAGGGCAAGACTGAGGTTCCCGAGAATATTGCCTCAAACTTTAAATATCTTGAAATTGATCTTTCCCTCAGCCACCTCTGTGTAATAGCTCTCCAGATTGACAATCTCCACTCTGTCCAATCCCACAGTCACGAAGCCAGCTACGCTGACAAGCTGGTGCTTAGGGAGCTGTGTATAGAAATCCTGTTTAGCGAATACAATGGCTGTGTATTTGAGGACGAAAATGAACGAATGGTTCTGCTTCTAAATTATAAACAAGGCCTATTGGAAAAGGACAACCTTCAATATCTTTCAGGGAAAGCCTATCGGCTTCAACGGGAAATTCGCAACCTCTATGACTTCACTGTCAGCATAGGCATCGGACGGCTTCAGCCCACAGCAGACAACTTGAGTCAAGCATATAAGGAAGCCATCGCCGCTTTGGAACACAAGTTCTTTATGGGACAATCCAGTATCATCTACTATGGAGATGTCCAGACACTGCCTTCCGATTATTTTAATTATCCTGACAAAACCGAGTCAGAAATTTTGACGAATATCCGTATTGGAAATTATAAAGGTGCTTGTCTACTCCTAGAGCAGTTTTTCCATGAGCTCCAAGCAAGCGGCAATAAAAGGCCGGAAAATATCTATGAGGCAAGTCTCTTTCTTCTAAACAGCATTTGTAGAATCTATCTGGAGAATAGGCATTACTTTCAGGATATAAATAACATTATCCCCTCGGATTTACTGACGGGGGTAAATGGAAAAAACATGAAAACCCTATTGCAACTAAAGGAGCATATTAAAGATATTACCTGGAGGGTGACAGAGCTAATCATTTCTGACAAAAATACAAGGCGAAATTCCCTTGTTCAAAATGCAAAGCAGTATATTTGCAGAAATCTGAACAAGGATATTTCCCTGATCAGTGTTGCGGATGAAATTCATGTAAGCCCCAATTATCTTAGTGTGCTCTTTAGCGAAGCCGGTGAGAGCTTTAAAAGTTTTGTAATACGGGCTAAAATGGAAAAGGCTACTGAACTGCTGAAAACAACCTCATTAAGCTTTAACCAAATCGCAGAAACCGTAGGTTACAGCGAGGGTCGCTATTTTTCAAGGATTTACAGGAAATTTACCGGCTTTTCACCCGATGAAATACGCAACAACAAGACCAACTCAAATCCTTAAGTTTTTATACATCTATCCATAAGTTTTTCACAATATACAGTGTTATACTCATAATGTACAAAAAACTACTTTAGGAGGTATACAAGATGTTGAGGAACTCTTCAAAAGTGCTCTGTCTTACATTGGCAGCCTTTTTATCCATGTCGGCATTAGCAGGCTGTGTCGGCAAAAAAAATACCGATCAGGCAAGCAACACGCCAAAGGCAACTGTAGCACCAAAGGAAAAAACAAAGCTTCAGTTCTTTACCTGGTCCACAGGTGCACAGACTGACATTCAGGCTTCGATTGACGATTACAACAAAACCAACAAGGACAACATCGAAATCGAAACCCTTTTCCGCTCAGGTGACTGGCAGACCCCATTGCGCACTATGCTGGCAGCCGCACAGGGTCCCGATATTATGCACGGAACACCCAACCGCACAGAATCCATACTCAACGGTTGGATTGAACCATGGGATTCCTATATGTCTAAGGAATTTAAGGAGAGAGTGAAGGGTACCGAGGTTATCGTTGTTGTAAACGGAAAGCCTCAGACCTTTGACTTTACCTTTGCGATGAAATCAAAGAGAATGCTGTACAACAAAGACCTTTTCAAGGAAGCTGGCCTAGATCCTAACAAGCCGCCAAAAAGCCTGGCAGATTTCCGTGAATATGCAAAGAAGATTACTGAAAAGGGTGCAGGAAAATACTATGGAACTGCATTCCCCATTGCAAAGAACAACACCTATCTGATGGTGGATGCTTTTCTTAATATGGAAGGCCTCTACAACAACTGGGATTACAAGACGGGTACGTATAAATACTCTGTGCTAGCTCCCTACTTTGAATTCTACAAGCAAATGATGGCGGACAAGAGCGTATTCCCCGGCGCTGAAAGCATGGACAATGATGCTGTAAGATCCCAGTTTGCTGCAGGCAAGGTCGGTATGCTGATGTCTGGTCTCTCTTGGGATGTGAAGGCCGTCAACGACCAATTCAAAGCAACCATTGACTGGGCTGCCTCTCCTATTCCTACCCTCGACGGAAAAGAACCAAAAAGCCCATATGCCGTCAGACCTTCTTCCGCATATAACCTTTACAGCGGTTCAAAGAATAAGCCTGCCGCAATGAAGGTAGTGGAATTCTTTATGAGCGATAAATATCTAGGCATGTATTACGAAAAAGCCATCGATATGGTGACGATCAATTCTGCAGTAGTGAATGCAAAGGCTCCAACAGACAAGATGCTGGCTCAATGGCCCATGTTTGCTCCTACTGTGGCTAAGGATCTTACCATTCCTGTAGGTATTGGCCCAAGTTCAGGAACCTTGGATGGGGATAACGACGTTCAGACCTTTGAAAAGATTCTCCTTACCAATGTGGATATTAAAAAGTCATTGGCAGATCTTGATAAAAGGTATATGGATGCCATGACAAAGCAAATCCCTATCGACCTTGAAAAAGCTAAGTCAAACAAAATGGTTATCGACACTATTGGAAAAATCCCGGTCGATCCAAGCTTTGATTATTTAAAGCCCGACTTTACAAAGGTAAAATATATATCCTTTGATGAATGGAAAGCCATGAGCAAATAAAAATGTCTCTAAACATAAGAGGAGGATCAAACCTCCTCTTATGGCTCTTAAAGCAATATGATTCGACTTTGAAACCGTTTTTTTTGATACTGCAAGGCAGAGGTGTTCACAATGGCTGTTTATCATAAACGGAAGACTCCCACTTAGTAAGGGCGATGTCCCGATTCAACTTCATTTATTGTGCATACAATCTCTCACAGAAGTTTTACTCCTGCTCAATGATCTTGCGTTGATTAACAGGAGTATCGCTCCTGCGGATCAATAAATAAGTGCAACCTTCAATAGCCAAGCGGCAACGGAAAGCGGTCCTTTCATATAAGAAGATCATTAGCTTAAGAGCCTTTTATTTTGAAATGAGGTGGATAATATGAGCAACAGTACAATTAATAATAAATCCGACATCGCGACATTAAATAAATTTTCCAACAAGAATACTTTCGGACTTCAGGCTAAAAAGTTTCTCGGTGACAATCTGCCCCCTTTTATCCTTATGGCTCCGGCACTTTTTCTTTTCCTGTGTTTTTCAATCTATCCCATACTTTTTGCCATCCGCTACTGTCTTTACGATTACAACGGCTTTGGTACGGCCTTGTTTGTGGGTCTTCAGAAGTTTGAGAAGCTATTTGATCTGTCATCGCAGAATTCTTTCAATTACTGGTCCGCTTGGCCCAGAACCATTCTTTATGGGGTGACAAAGCTCTCCATTGAAATACCCTTAGCACTTTTGACGGCTATTATAATCAATACAAAAATACGAGGCTCAAGCTTCTTTCGAGGTCTTTTCTATATGCCTCAGATATTGCCTGGGATGGTTATGGGTGTAGTCTTTGTGAATATGCTAAATCCCTTTAACGGCATCATCAATGATATTCTTATGTCCCTTCACATAATCAGCGAAAGATATTCCTTTCTCGCTCATCCAGGCTCTGCCTTTACTGTCGGTATAACGATTGACGTATGGCAATCCTTCGGAATTAATATGTTATTTTTCCTCGCTGGTTTATCAGGAATTTCAAGAGAGCTGTATGAAAGTGCAGAGGTTGACGGAGCTACCGTTGGCGAGTCTTTCCTGTACATCACTCTTCCTAGCTTGGCAAAGATCAGCAGGATTATCATTCTGTTGGCAATGGTAGCTACTTTCAAAACCACAGGTTCCTACTTCGTACTAACCTCAGGTGGTCCAAACCACAGCACCGAGTTAGTCTATTTGTACATCTACAAAATATTCTTTAACAGTAGTATATCAGGCACTGTAGATATCGGATTTGGTAGTGCTGTAGCCGTTGTTTCTGCTGCCATCTTGGGCATGATCTCAATACTATATACAAAATTAACTAAAAAATTTGATGAAGATTAAGGAGGACACCTCAATGAAGTTCAATGCACAAAAAAGCAAATATTTGCAAAACACAATCGCCTATATTATACTGGGAGTTATTAGCGTAACCGTCCTCCTGCCGGTACTATATGCGGTTCTTGGTTCATTTAAGTCTACCCGGGAGATACTGACTGAAGGAGGTCTTCTTCCGAAAATTTTTACCTTTGAAAATTATATTGATGCCTTTAAAAAGGGCCATTTTGAAAAGTATACCTTAAATAGCATCATCATCGCCGTTTCCGATACCTTTATCGGGCTGTTTAACATTACAGCCGTTGGCTTCTGCTTTGCTAGAAGCAATTTCTTTGGAAAAAAACTGCTGAAAACCATGATACTGTTAACCATGTTTATTGCTCTGGGGCCTATGACATTATATCCTGTAATCACCGTTATACGAGGTATGGGCCTTCAAAATTCAATATGGGGAATAGTTATCGGACTGGTTACCGGCATGGGTTCAGGAGTCTTTATTTTTGAAGCTTTCTTCAAAAGTCAGGGAGGCGAAATCGACGAAGCGGCTGTTATAGATGGCTGCAATTTCTTTCAGAGGTATTTTTTCATTGCACTTCCCCTCTGTAAGCCACTGATTGCCACCTATTCCGTGCTGATTTTTTCCTCTGCATGGAACTCCTTCTTCCTCCCCTATATTCTGACCTTTAACCGAATACAGAACCAGCCCCTTTCTGTAGCTATTGTTTCCCTAATGGATATGGGCGGAGAAGGCTCTACCGCTTGGGGACTGCTATTCGCCGGAGCCTGTCTGGCAATTATCCCGGTTTTACTGGTATATTCATTTACCAGCCGTTGGTTTATTAAAGGCATTACCGAAGGCGCAGTTAAATTTTAAGACAAGGATGGCGAATACCATATGATCACTGACCATGCAAGATATCTAGGCACTGAAGCCTCTGCACCTTTCCTGACGAAAGCTCTCGAAGCTGCCATACTGAAGGTTGACGAAAACCTCACCATGTGCTACCTCATGCCACAATTGATGGAAAATATACTTTTGACGAGGATGCCAGTTGGAAGGTGGCTTCTGGACTGGTATCCTCTGGCTGGCATATGAATGTACAAAGAATATAAAGTATGCCCACCATGCTTGATAAATGAATTAATGCTCGCCTACGGCATGCGCATTCAATTTAGCTAGCGCAAAATTGAATTTGAATTGATGCGACTTCTGGGTAAAACAGAAACTTATTGGTAAAATATAAATAATGTGAAGAAGGTATAAAATATGAGCGATTGGCTATATAAAGATATAGAAAAAAACCGTCAGAAACTGCTCCTTTTCGGACAGTCCCCCGACGATCTAAGGGTTAAGTCCCAACTGCCCGAATGGGCAGCCTATCGAAAGGCTATTGTTGAGGATGCAGAATTACTGCTGCATACCCCCCTACCCACCGGAGAGGATATGTGGGACATCCGCAACTGGATCGGGAGAATGATTTTTCATACTGTAGCCTATTGGATCAGCGGACGTCATGAATTTTCTGCTTGCGCCCGGCAAATTACCCTAGATTTTGTCAAAAGAGGTGAGTGGCGAGATATCCGTCACCGCTGGACTACCTTTGATATCGCTATGGGAGAAACCTGCTTCGGGCTGGGCCTGCTTTACGATTGGCTCTATGATGAATTTTCTGAAGAAGAACGAAGGCTGCTACGATCTACTATCGTAGAAAAGCTTTTAGTCTATTTTATATATGAATCCGACAGACCTGGAGAAAAAATTCATATGGCCGGAAGGGCCAACTGGACAGGTGTAATGAACGGAGGCGCCGTCACTGCAGCTTTGGCACTCTGGGACGAGCATCCCATATGCAGTGAGGTGGTAAATCGAGCGCGCAGCAACGTTAAGCCCTTCCTCGCCTCCTGGGTAGATGGGGGCTGTGAGGAAGGTGCTTCTTATTGGGGATATGGACTTACCTACCTCTGGTACATGTATACACAGCTGGAGGAAAAGCTAGGAATAACCGATGGGGTTTGGGAATATAAAGGGTTGGAAGATACTGGGCTCTATCCTATCCTTTTTTTCCCGAATAAAACCCTGGTGGGCTTTGGAGACGCGTGGCCTGGAGGAAGCCTTTCTCCCATATTATTTTTGATGGAAAGAACCGGAAAACATCGGAAATACAGCCCATTTTTACAAGCATCCCTTCTTGAGGCTGAAGATGGAATGCTTCAGAGCCGACGCTTTGCACCAGGACGGGAATGGAACGCAGGGCTGGTTTATACCTTTATCTGGGCCATAGACAACCGTCCTGCTGAGCAACAGGTGCTGGCATCCTTGCCTCTGGCCAAATGCTGGCCTCACTCGGCCTATGTAGCTGCTGCCGATTCATGGCCTTCCCCCTCCCGTTACTTAGCCGTTCACGGAGGAGTTCTGGAAACGCTACACTGCCATTACGACCATGGTCATTTTCAATACATGGTCAATAATGAATTCATATTCTGTGACCTGGGTCCTTTACTGTATACCACACCGGATTACTTTGACGAATTATTGCGAAGAACCATTTACGAATCAGGCTCCGCAGGGCACAATACCCTGACAGTGGATGGTGAATCGCAGATTTACCACTGCTTTGCTCCTATTATAAACTTTGAGACCTCCCATGAGCAATCCTCCTGGACAGTGGTGCTGGAGAACAGCTACCCTGCCAATGATATAAAGCTTCGCCGGCACTTTATCTGGATCCATGCTACCGGCGAATTTGCCTATACGGATGTTTTGGAATCAGAAACTCCTCATCAGATTACTGCTCACCTACATACCTTACAGGACATGACGGGTGATAAGGATTTCCTGTATATTGTAGGCAAGGCCTCCTCAGCTAATCTTACCTTTGCAGCCGATGCGTCATGGGCATTGACAGTGGAGGAAAACACCTATTTATCCCCCTTGAACCCTGAGGCTCCCCATTCCAGGGTACAGAAGGGGCGCAGGGAAATGCGCGCGGTCCAGACCTTTGAACCCCTAAAGAGTATGATTTCTACAGCTGCTATCGTGCCCGGCGGACCGGAAGAAAGCTCAGCCGGCCCTAAAGCTAAAATAAACATTGCCTCCGGCACCGTCTGTATTTACTTCCCCCTTTCGGGAATTCATGCGGAACTCCATTTATAATCATTGCTAAACAGTACTTCATTTAATATAATGCCTCTCCAACGTAAATAAAGAAAGCAGAGAGTATCGCAAAGCTGCTTTTTAAGCAATTAGCGATACATCAGCTTATGAGAACAAAAACAAACAGCCAAGAAAATCTGGAGTATATTCCGATTTTCTTGGCTGTTTGTTTTTGGGCGCACCTAAATAAGTCTCTGACTTTTCATAGAATTTAAGGAAAACACAAAAAAGCTTACTGCACTCTCACGAGTACGGTGCTTAAAAGTCCTTACAAATTAAACAAGCTAAGGAAATTCCGGATTCAAGTTATTTTTTTGTATCCGGTATTTGTTATTATCCGTTAAACTCTTTTACTGCGTCAATCATGGCTACGATGTTTTCTATAGGAGTTCGCGCCTGAACATTATGAATAGCATTAAACACAAAACCGCCATTTTTAGCAAATATTTCACACCTTTGTAATACCTGTTCACG
>JACMJX010000149.1 GCA_014380425.1 Chitinophagaceae bacterium
CCTTGCTGTCTTCCGACCCTGGGGGAGTTCAGCAGGAGCTGGTCGTATAAGACTTGCCGGGTGCAAATGTAATTAAAAATTTCATTTCCTACGTTAAATTATAAAGCTCGCGGTTGACTCTCTTCGGCAATCAGGACGGTAGGGATGAATGCCATCTAATAAAGCTTATTGTTATAGAACCTAGTCTCGTGCCAATCATTCAGAAGGCTGGCCAGGCGGCTTTCATTTCAAAAAAGACTCAAAACAGCCTTACAATAAACCTACTACGTATCTCCCTTTGGAAATTTCCCATCACTAACTGTCCAGAACCCGTAAACGAGCTGGTTCCATTAAAAGCTGGGCCTTGCAGTGAGGGTATTCAATCTGGAAATGCCTACTAGTTTATCCGAACGGTCGCCTAAAGCACGATAATAAACTAGAATAGTGTAATTGTTCTCTGTATCCCAGAAATTACCCTCCGTGAAGTCAAAAGAAGGCTTGAAAGAACCCGAATTTCCCTCTACAGTCACATACGCATAGTCATAGTAACCTTGCTTTAAAAGCAGTGAAGTTTCATACATTCCCGTCCGACTGTTAAAATTCATTTTTGCCGCAGGATGATCCCCATATCCGGTAAGTTCGCCAAACAGGTACACATCTCTGCCGTCAAAAGCTGTTTTACCGGGGGGCACATAGGCAAAGTGGGCGGTGGCATAATCAGCCTGCCAGAAAGGATTGATCCCGTCCAGTACGTCATTATAGAACATCCCATTATTGTCTTTATAAAGCACGAAACGCTGCTGAGAACGATCTCCGTCGGGCACTACCAGTACCTCGGCCCTACTGCTGGAATAATACGCTTTTGCCACACGATCGCTCTGAAGTCGGAAGCTGCGGAGATCTAGCCATCTCCATTCCCGTCCGCCAGGGAAAAGGGCGTCTTCCTCTGTATTGAATTCAAGAGAACCGGGGCGAATAAAAGTAGGTCTGATATTGCGCAGGTAGTTATCCCAGCGGTTATTCTGAAGAATACATACATTGATCTGTTGCATTGCATTCACCAGGTTCAGGCGTTGGGTATTCACGCTAAACTGAATCTTCTGGTGCGACCGGAAATACCGCCCATTGAATGGCTGCTGAATCTGAGCCCCTACCGGCACCAGATCTTCCACTACCAGAAAGCGCCGGGTGAATAGCATCTTGGACGTATCACCATCGGCAAAAACTTTAAGAAGATAATTGCCAGAGCGTGCCGGTGAGGAGTTCTGCTCCGGAAACATAGCCTGATAATGAATATATCTTCTATAAGCGATAGAGGAAGTGCGGTAGTTCATGATCCGCTGCTGTGTGAAGCCTTTGATATAATCGAACTGGTTGATGAGCGCAGGCGTCCAGTCCGCATTACAAAGCAGAAAAGTGTAGGAATAGTTTCGCACAGTAGGATCCATATCGTCGAAATGCAGCTCCAGCCGTTCGCCGCCGTTCAAATTAATCATAGGGTAAGACAGGGGATTGCCTGCTACATAAAGTTTAACGGAACTTATATTAGGTGCATATATATGATCCGGAATCTGGGCCTGTGGAAAATAGCAAGTCAAAATCGTAAGCAAAACAAACAATAGCTTCATAGCCCGAATTTAGTTAAAAAATGTTTCCCTACTTTTGACCAAACATATCTTTCTTGAATGTAGCCAGATTTATAGCAAGGCGTATAGCTTTCAACCAGCAAAAATCGTTCTCGAGGTTCATCATCCGCCTGGCTATTTCAGCCACTGTCATCAGCGTAGCAGTGATGATCATTGCCATGGCTTTTACCAATGGATTCCAGTTTGCTATCAGCCAGAAGATATTCAGTTTCTGGGGTCATATACGCGTACAGCACTTTCAACCCGACCATGCCACTATCGCCGAAGAGTTGCCGATAGAAAAGAACGACACGGTTCTTAGCCTTATCAGGAAAAACAGTGAAATAAAAAGCGTGAATGCCTTCGCTACTAAAAACGCCATTCTTAAAACGAATGAAACAATAGAAGGCATTTTGTTTAAAGGGGTGGAAAGCCGTTATGATTTTAATAATGTTAACCGCTTCCTTACCGAGGGAAGATGGGTGCGTTTTCCGGACAGCGGTTACAGCAACGATATCAACCTCTCTTCCCACACTGCCAACCAGCTCCAATTGAAAGTAAACGATAAAGTGCTAATCTACTTTATACAATCAAACGGTTCACCGCCAAGGGCCAGAAAACTAAATGTGGCCGGCATTTACAAAACAGGCATCGAGGAATACGACAAACTCATAGCACTCGGAGACATTCGCCTGATACAACGTCTAAATGATTGGACAGAAGATGAGATTGGCGGCTACGAGATTTTTGTAAAGGATTATCACGTAATGGATTCAGTGAATTCGGCCATATTCTACAGCCTGCCCAGTGCCTGGAACAGTCGTACCACCGAGGAACTGAACCCCAATATATTCGACTGGTTGAATCTCCAGGATCAAACAATCGTGATCGTATTGATTATCATGACACTTGTAGCCGTTCTCAACCTGATCACCTGCCTGATCATCCTGGTACTGGAGCGTACGCGTATGGCAGGGGTGCTGAAGGCATTAGGGGCTCCTAACAGCACCTTGCAATGGATTTTTCTTTATCACGGCATCATCATTGCGATTTCGGGCATAGTGCTTGGCAACCTGGTCGGGCTCGGCATATGCTGGCTGCAACAGCGGTATGGGTTCATACCCCTTCCGGAGGACATGTACTATATATCAAAGGCGGAAGTGAGGATCGTATGGTGGCATGTAGTGTTTGTTAATATGGCCACTCTGGTGATCTGTTTCCTGGTGCTTATCATTCCTACTTTTATTATTAAGAGGATTCAACCGGTAAGGGCGATTAAGTTTGTTTAAGGGCAAGCTTGTAAACTCTTCTACAAATTTTTCAACTCTAAAGTTCTTTTCTTGTTACTGCCGGAAAACAATTCTACGCTTTTAATGCTGTTATTGAAGGTAACAAACCGGCCGGACTGCGAAAGATAAGAACTGCCGTAGAAAAACTCTTCTTTTCTCCGTCTTCCGTTTTTAAGTAGATAAATTGCAAAAACCTCCTTTGCCCCGATTGGGGCACATTGTATGTTCCTGGAACCGGCAAAGCATTTTGCCGGTCCGCTGTTTTGAGTGGCAATTAGTAAAAAATTGTTGTTTGCAGTGCATATTCCAGCCAGTCCCTTTGCATCCCCTGAAAGGGCAAACCCAGAATTTTGCGGAGGCATATAATCAAAGCCGCCCTTTCCATCACCTTTTAAAACCCAGCCGACAGAACCATCATACCTGCCCGTCAATGCTTCGGGCGCGTAGGAATTGCCCACAGCCAACAGGTCGAGATTGCCATCTTCATCTGCATCGAAAGCTACCATTCCAAACATTGGAGCCGTTTGCGCCTGCATAGGTAAATGCCTTAATGTAAAATTATCTTTCCCGTTATTTTCAATGTACAATGAAGCCATTTCATACGCCTCTATCTCGAGGGCACCGTTACGCTGCTCGGGAGTAAAGATCTCTCTGTACCCCTTCTTCCCGAAATCACGGTAGTAGAAATTATCTTTTTTTAGCGAGGGTATCTGATCAGTAAAGATATTACGCGGTTGGGTTGGAAACTCTGTACCGTTTAAATACCCGAATACAAAAGAATCTAATGATCCATCATTATTAAAATCATGGTACCGAACCGTTACGGGCTCCCTGTCAGATGCTTTGTATTTTGAATTTAGTCCCAGGTTTCCGGCTACATAATCCATATCACCATCGTTGTCAAAATCAGCGGCTGTAAGACTATTGTACCATCCATTACTTCTGGAAAATGCAGTTATTGCCAGCAACTCGAATGATCTACCCTTATTGTTTTTATAAAGTCGCAATGGCATAAATTCGCCGGTTACAAAAAGGTCTGCAAAACCATCATTATTATAGTCGGTCCATATCGCTGATGTAACCATACCCGGCTGCAGTAATGCTTTACAAACTATTGACGTCACATCCTTAAACCGTACCCTTCCGGTTTTTGGGTCGGTATCGTTGCGAAGGAGATAGCTTCTTCCGGGTAATGGATACTTACGGGGCTTTATTCTTCCCCCGATAAACAAGTCCAGATCTCCATCATGGTCGTAATCCGCAGCGGAAACGCAAGATCCGCTTGCGGAAGTATTCGGTAGAGCGCCGATCTCATTTTTGAAATTGCCCTTTCCATCATTGGTGAAAAACATATCCTGGTAAGAAGCAGAATCTCCAAATTCATTTCCCCCTGCCACACAGTATAAATCATTGTCCCCGTCATTATCTGCATCGAATAAAAGAGTGCCTGTTTCTTCCTGTAATTTTTCTGCAGGTTTATCTGTAAAAGATTTAACGATGAAACCATCCATAGTTTGTATGAAAAAACTACCGCTGTGGCGAGACGCGCCTCCGGTATAAATATCCTCCAACCCGTCGCCGTTTACATCTGCTATGGAAATAGATGGCCCCTGAATGGAATATCTATGAGGCACACCATACTGATAGTTGAAATCCATATAGTCATTTTCCTGCTGAGAATAATGAAGCTTCCTGGCTTCTGATACATTACTGAACAGAGTAATTGTTTGTCTCTTTTTATGGTTAACCGTATCGTTCGCATTTTTTTCGTACAGATTCAGCAGTTTGTTTGATCCGGTATTTTTCAACAGTTGCCTTTCACCCCCCGGCCAGATGATTTCCAGTGAATCGACTATGGCATTAGCTCCCAAACCAAAATATATTCTATCATCTATAGAAGATAAATACCCTCTTTGCAAGGCCTGCTCTGCATATTGTTGCTGGCCGTTTTGCCATAAAGTGATTTTTGCTCCTATACCTCTGTTATTTGATTTGGCACCGTTCAGCTTTAATGAAATATAATTAAATGCGTTTTTGTTCTCGTCCTGCTTTTGCTGACGAGAATTGTTTTGATATACAAAGGCTTTTTCATTGAGGTTATTCATAATTATATCAAGATCGCCATCATTATCGATATCAACATATGCACCGCCATTAGTGCATGACATATCTCCGAAACCCCATTCGGCCGACTTGTCGGAAAAAGTAAGATTTCTACTGTTATGAAAAAGAAAGTTCCTTTTTTTAACTTCTCCCATTTTTCGGGCGAGTTCCATTTTCTTTTCCGATACCGATGCGGCCTCCTTTCCCCCGAACATCCCGTTATCATAAAAGTGATTTACGAAATCAAGATCGGTCACATCTTTTACATATCCGTTTGTTATAAGCAAATCACGCCATCCATCCATATCGAAATCTGCCCAGAGAGGACTCCAGCTCCAGTCTGTAGCGGCAATGCCCGCCATATAGCCAATATCTCCAAACGCAAAAGTGCCGGAACTATCGGGCAGGAGACCATTATTGAGTTGCAAAACATTCCGTACGAATTGAGGCTGATATCCCTTGTTCAAGGCAGCATGGTATTTATCGTTGGGGATAGAGCCAAACATCGTCTTCTGACGAAGGTTATCATCAGGAAGCATATCTACTACGCAAATATCCTCCAGTCCGTCATTATTAAAATCAGCAATATCCACTCCCATGGAGTTATGACTCTGATGAGCAAGGTAGGCTCCTATCTTATTGGTAAAAGTTCCGTTCCTGTTGTTGATATATAAATGATCGTTACTTTGGAAATCGTTCGCTACATATATATCGGGCCAGCCGTCACGGTTGATGTCTTTCACTATCAGGCCCAACCCCCATCCATCTGTCAATATTCCGGCATCTTTCGATATATCGGTAAAACGAGGCAGGCCTGACTGCGAATCGATCCCCTCATTGCGGAATAGCTTATCCTGGCTGCTACCACCCCCATCGCTTCTTTGACCCATCACAACATTGCGGTCATTTTCCTTCACAGAATTTATGCACAGGTAAACATCCAGGTCACCATCCAGATCATAATCAAAGAAAGCGGCCTGGGAACAATAAGAGGAGTCGTTCAAACCCAGTTCTGCTGCTTTCTCTTCAAACACCGGTATTCCTTTATCATCATTTCCTTTATTAATAAACAGCAAATTAGGTGCGGACATACCTTTAAAGGGAAAAGCGGTAGACACATAAATATCTGTTAGTCCATCTTCATTAATGTCTACCATAGCTACTCCGGTACACCATAAAGAGGTGGAACAACGAGATGCCTCGGTTACATCCTTAAACCGGCAATTCCCTTCGTTTAAATACAGTCTGGACGACACCATGTTACCAGCAAAAAAAACATCCGCCAGTCCATCATTATTCACATCTGCAATGCCCACCCCGCCGCCATTATAAATATACTCGTAAGTAAATACATTCAGGGAATCGGATTCCCTGAGGTTATTGGCAAAGTCAATCCCTGTTTCATGAAAATCCAATTTAGAGAACAGCGTTGGCTTCTTATTACAGGAACATAATATTAGTAGAGCTACGCTACAAAGTAGTTGGTATTTTCTCAACAGCGTGTTGTTAATATACAGTTTTAGTACCCCGGGTTTTGATCCGATTGTGCTATTTTATCATTGCTATCAATTTCCTGTTGTGGAATGGGAAGCAGCCTATTAAAGTTGGGAAGCGGACCTGCATTTATTTTACCATTCTTTAACCAACGAAGAATGTCGCGTGTACGTACCAGGTCTCCACCAAGTTCCACCCGTCTTTCGTGTACGATAGCCCTGAAGATATCCTGTTTATTAGATACAGGATAATTAACAGTGGGGTAAGGTGGCATGGCTACATTGGCTCTGGCTCTTACTTCATTCAGTAAGGCGATAGCTGCACCGGGATTATCTAATTCATTTTCACACTCTGCCATCATCAACAATGCGTCTGAATACCGCATTAGCCGGTGATTAATACCGGAAGTAGCAAAACCACCCGGCTCTGATTTATATAGCAGTGAATATTTACGCCAGGACACTTTGGTGGTAATGCCAGCAAAAATAGAAGTATTACCCTGCACCAGCGAATCTTTCAATACACTTAAGCCATTGTTGTAAGTGTCGCCGATAATATAAAAACTGTACGACCTTCTCGGGTCTGTTTTGGGGTCACCTTTAAGTGTATCTTCGAATTCAGCAATCGCGCTGTTAGAGGGAATCAGGTTTCTCCAGCCTACCGCCGAATATTCCTGGCTTCTTACTGATTTTTCATTGGCACCTCCCTCATCATTTGCGTCCGTTGCCCAGTTGAAATCTCCGGCCGTTCCATATCCAATCTCAAACACCGATTCACCGTTCCATTCAGTTTCCTCTATGAAATTATTATTGTAGTCGCTTTCCAGCTTATAAGCGCCCGACGATATCATGCTTTGCAGTTTTAACCGCGCACTATCGTACTTGCCCTGGTTCATGTAAGCACGCGCAAGCAACATTTGGGCGGCACCTTTGGTAGCACGGCCAAGGTCTGAAGATCCATAATTGAGTGGTAGGGTAGATTCCCCGTCCAGCAGGTCTCTTGTTATACGAGCATATACTTCAGCTTCCGGTGATTTTGCCAATGAACCGCTGGTGGATGTTGCTACGGTAGTGTGCAAGGGCACCGCACCCCACATGCTTACCAGATCGGTATAAGCCAGAGCCCTCAGGAACTTGGCTTCACCTACAATTCTTTGTACGTCTGGCGAAGTTGCATCTATCGCATTAGATGAATTGTCTATAACGGTATTAGCCCGGAGAATAGACCGGTAAAGCCCGTTCCAAACTTCTACGACTACGGAATTGGTCGAATTTTGCGCCCCTATCAATACCTGGTTTCTGGGAGTTTCCAATTGTCCGCCGCCAGACGCTACTTCATCAGAGCGAAGATCATGAAGGAAAAAATATTCCCGCCCCATCAGGTTAGTGCTCTGCCAGATGGCATAAACAGCATTTACCCCCCTGGTTAATTCACCAACATTCTTGAAATAGGTAGATGGTGTCAACGCATTGGGATTGCTTTTGTCTAATGACGCTTTATCGCAGGAAAGCGATACAAACATCATTACCATTATCAATAACAATTGATTCTTTTTCATACAAGCGAATTTATACTGTTGTTATAGTTAACAAAAGTTATGAACTAAAAGTCGGCTTTCACTCCAAACAAAAAGGTACGTGCTGAAGGAAACTGGCCATAATCGATACCACTTCTAAGCGGAGCATTGAACCTTGACCCCACTTCCGGATCGTAGCTTGAATATTCAGTAAAAGTCAATAAATTCTGAGCCGATATGTATACCTTAAACCCGGTTACAGAGCCACCAAGCATTCTGCTCAATCTTTTTGAGGGGACCACGTAGCCGATAGTGAACGTTTTCAACCTCAGATAGGAACCACTCTCCAGGAACCTGTCTGATGTGCGGCTGTTGTTATTTGGATCTCCTTCAACGGCTCTTGGAATATTCGTATTGGTGTTTTCAGGAGTCCATGCATTAAGTACATCCTTGCCGGAATTGAATAAGCGTAACATGCCTTGCGTCAATACCTTCGTTCCATTATACACTTTATTTCCCTGTACACCCTGAAAAAACAGGGTTGCCTCGAAATTGCGGTAAGAAGCGGAGTAGTTGAACCCGTAGGAAAACTTAGGAATGAAGCTTCCTAGTACTTCTCTGTCGTCCCCGGATATCGTTCCATTACCGTCTAAATCCCTGAATTTAATATCACCCGGTTTTGCATTTGGCTGATAGAGAGTAAGAGGATCTCCATCCTTACCGTTTGAATCGTCGATTTCGGCCTGATTCTGGAAAATGCCTTCCACCCTGTAACCAAAAAAAGA
Source organism: Chitinophagaceae bacterium (assembly GCA_014380425.1). Taxonomy (GTDB): domain Bacteria; phylum Bacteroidota; class Bacteroidia; order Chitinophagales; family Chitinophagaceae; genus JADCRZ01. The sequence continues at coordinate 8,792 of JACMJX010000149.1, forward strand.
CTGAACAGGATCACCTACCTGCGTGCGGGTAATGTCGAACCCTCCATAATCAGGAGAGGCGCCGGCGTAGAACGGAGAAGTAATATCCTGGCCAAAGCTCAGTACCTTATTTTTTACTGTTGATATATTACCGGATACATCCCACCTGAAATCTCCTGTTTTCTTGTAGTAAGTGACCTGAAATTCAAACCCCTTATTTTCCATGGTACCTGCATTAACCGTAGGATCTCTGCTATAACCAATAGAACCCGGAAGTTGCTGGTTAAGAATAAGCCCGTCTGTTTTGCGGTTATAGTATTCTGCCTGTAACAAAACCTTATTACCCCATAAACCAATATCTACACCCGCATTGTACATTTCCGTTATTTCCCATTTAAGTTTGTCGTTTCCTAATGTATTTATAAATGCGCCGGGCTGCGTACCACTGCCTAATTGCGCGGAAGCATTTTGATTGAGTATAAACTGGTAAGCATAATTAGGTATTCCGTTAAATCCTACTCTTCCCCAGCTTCCGCGTAATTTTAGTTCGGATATATTCGAGAACCGTCTCATGAAATTCTCTTCTGCCACACGCCAACCGGCAGATATCGAGGGGAAGTTAGCCCACTTGTTTCCAGGAGCAAAAACTGATGATCCGTCTCTTCTTAATGTACCGCTAAGAAAATATTTTTCCTTGTAGTCATAGTTGACTCTCCCGATATAAGAATATAATACGCTTTCCTGCAAGCCCCCGTTTACACCGGGAGAGACTAGACTGGCTGATACTTCCCTCAGCTCATTTGTATTATAAAATCCACTGCCCGTTAATATCCGTTCTTTACCATTTTGTTTTTCCGCAATGGCGGTAATGGCAAAATTGTGTTCCCCTAAAGATTTCTGATAATTAACCTGGTTGCTTAAATAGATAGAACTATAGGACGTTTGCGTCTGCTTTACAGAATTTAATGCCCTCGAACTAAAGCTTTCGTTATAGATTGGAAGATTTTCCCTGTTCAGGGAGTCGGTATGGTTTATACCTGCTGTAAACCGGTAGGTAAGTCCTGATAATATCTTAGCTTCCAGGTAAGCAGTACCCAGAATTATTACCGTATTGGTCTGGTCACTATCAAACAGTGCTACCCGTACAGGATTCTGAGGATCACTTCCATCGTCACCACTAGGCCCCCTGTAACCACCTGGCAATGTAGGATCATATACTGGCATATAAGGCAAACTGGATATGATATGTTTTACCTGAGTTCTGTCCCCGCCACTCAGCTCATTCATTTTCTCTTCAGTAGCGGTGGTAAAGCTGTGCCCGAAAGTCAATACTTTATTTAAATTGTATTCCCCATTGAACCGTACATTGAATCGCTGATACCCGGTACCAATCATGATTCCCTCCTGTTTGGTGTAACCGCCCGATATATAATACCTGTAATTGTCGCTTCCATTGGATAGAGAAATAGTAGCCTGCGTAATGGGGGCCGTGTTGAATACCTCGTCCTGCCAGTCTGTTTCCGTTTGCCGGTACGTTTTATCTGCACCAGGATAAACAGGGGCATCCAAATTACTAAACCGTGCAGGCAAAGCAGATCCGGCGTTGGTTTTAAGGGCCGTTCCATACCGGATATACTCGTCTCTAGTCAACAAATCAAGCTTTTTTGCAGCAGTCTGAACACCGTAATAACCGTCGAAACCAACTTTCAGTTTATTGGACCGGCTTCCTTTTTTTGTAGTAACTATTACCACCCCATTCGCGCCCCTGGAGCCATAGATGGCGGATGCGGCAGCATCTCTCAGCACGTCGATAGATTCAATATCCCTTGCATCGATCATACCAAGATTCGCCCCGGGGAAACCATCTATCACGTAAAACGGATCGGATGCATAGTTAATAGAGCCAATACCTCTGATCCGAACAATGGGTGATTCTCCCGGTGAACCGTTGTTTACGATCGTTAAACCAGGCACCCGGCCTTGCAAAGCCTGCCTCGGATCACTAACCGATAAAGCCGTAATTTCTTCAGATGACACTCTGCTGATAGCCCCCATCACCGCTTTCTTTTTTTGGGTACCATAACCTACTACCACCACTTCATCCAATCCACTCTCGGTGGATTGCATCACTATCTGTAAAGACGTTTTACCTTGTATGCTTACTTCCTGGATTACCATGCCGACAAATGAAAACACAAGCGTCTTTGCATTGTCTGGCACCTCGATGGAGAAAGAACCTTCGGCAGAGGAAGTGGTAGCTTTGGAAGCGCCCTTTATCTGTACCGTAACACCCGAAAGCGGCTCTCCCTTTTCATTTGTTACAGTGCCTGTTATAGTGCGTACTACAGTAGCCACTGTTTCTTTGGAAGGATACCCTGGCTTTTCTGAAATAATGAAAATGCCGGATTCTTCCACAAAACGAAATTTAAGATTCGTAGCAGAAAACACCTCATAAAGCACTTGCGATAGAGGAACCTGCTTGACGCGGATATTTACTATCCGGCCTTGCGGAATAATATCATTGCTGTAAGCAAAACGGTATTTCGTTTCTTTTTCAACAGCCTTGAAAAATTGGGTCAACGTTGCTTCTTTCAGCGAGAGGTTCACTTTCACATCCTGTGAAAACCCTCCTGCTGTTACCGACATCGTGCAGACAAATAATAACAATGTAGCAGTCAATTTAATAATTTTAGGCAGCTTCGTTAGAGATAAGTTCGTAAAACTCCATCTGTAAGCATGAGTTTTTTTCATACCTTTATTTTGGTTTAAACTGAAAAATAGAACAGCTGTTTTTACTGAACAAGCTGTTCAAAATTTAAAGTGCCAGGGAGAATGTGACAGCATTCTCTCTGTGTTTTTATTTAAATAAAATAACTTCAGGCGTTTCTCCCGACCTTATTTCATATTTAAAACTTTTAGATTCTTGCAATAAATTAAGTACGGTACTTAACTCTTCCTTCTCGAACGTACCCGTAAACCGGTAATGACGGATAATGTTATCCGTAAACACGATCTTAACTCCATACCATCGCTCCAGCAATATGGCGATATCCTCGATAGACTCATCATCGAATATTAGCTTATTCTCTTTCCACGCTATTTCTTTTATATCCCCCGCATCTGTCACCATAACTGTTTTCATCAAATCATTATGAGATTGCAAAGTGTTCGTTTGTTTATGGGTCAACCTCTTGCCGCTCGCTTTCTTCTTGACATGCTGCCAGTTTACTTTCTGATTGGGATGGAGCAGCATTTTACGATTATTATCTTCCTTCAATGTCACTTCCACTGCACCTTTCAAAAGGGAGGTTTCTGTGGTCTTCTCTTCCGGGTACGCTTTTACATTAAAAGCCGTACCGAGTGCCATTATATCCATAGCAGCCGTGTGCACGATAAATGGCAACTTCTTATTTTGTTTCACGTCGAAGTAGCCTTCCCCCTCAAGATATATATCCCTGGAGGAAACTCCGAAGTTTTCTCCGATTTTCAATTCACTTCCTCCATTTAAGGTTACAATAGAACCGTCCGGCAACTGGAAATTTTTTCTTTCGCCATAAGAAGCCAGAAAGGTTTTCATCCCCCCGTTTACTTTGTCCTTTTTATAATAGATGATGACAATCACGGACAACAACACGGCAGCAACCGACACGGCCAATCTGAGATAAAAAGCAACACTGTTTCCAGCAGTTTTTTCTTCCCGCTCAGGCAAGACCGTATTTCTGCCGGACGCAACCTTATCTAAAGCGCTTCTTAACAAGAGTTCCTGTTCATCCCGATCTGCCAGCGACAGCGCGTTAAACAACTTGAAAAAGCTTGCATGGGCATTCTCGACCAGCAACTGATTGTCTGCATTTTCGCTCCTAAAAGACTCCCACAATTCCACGTCTTCCGGGCAAGATTTTTTACAATAATTGATAAAAGACTCGTCAGATAGGAGCTCTTCTATACTCATGTGATCAGACTTCATGTTGTGGTTTTAATTACGCATCAATAAAATAGAGAAGCGGGCAGGCGTTTTTTACCTGTCAGAAAGGAAAGAAAATTCGTTTTATTTAAAAAGGGCGGGGTTCTTCAAACGGAGCTCGAAGCATTTAGTCAATGCGCCTAGTGTTTGCCAGGTAGTTTAGAAAAAGGATGGCAAGAGGCAAAAAACTGTTGGCAGCAATACGGTAAAATGGTTTTTTATCCATATCCAGTTTCAATTTCTTCAATGCTTCGTGTATGTTATTATATACTGTTCTATGCGTTAAACCGGTTTGCTGCACTATTTCTTCGTATGTAAGCCCCTCGTAAAACTTCAATAAGATCAACTCTTTCTGGCGGGCAGGAAGCTTGTCGATATGATCTATCAAACCTTTATAGAGATGATGTTGTTCCTCTTTCTGTATCATACCATCATCGGGAGCAAGCGGCATATTATCCAGGCCGTTATTCCATACCACCGTTAAATGGGATGCTTTCCTAAACTTTTCACCATCAGAATGCAGTCTTCTTAAGAAGGATGTAATAAGGTAAGATTTTACATTTTTTGCCTGGGCAATAGTGGCTCTCTTTTCCCAGATATATAAAAACTGCTGCTGTATGGCATCTTTAACGGTGGAAGCATCTTTAATTTCGCTCAATCCTATAAATAACAGGCTGTGATAATACTTTTTATACAAGCCCACAAGCATCTCCATATTCCCCTGCCGGATTCCTTCCCACAAGATTTCATCTGTGTACATAAGCAATAGTTGACAAGTAATCGATATTAGTAATAAGGTAAAGGTCTAATTTATAATTAAAACGCACTATTTATTATTGTTCTAATTTCAATTTGCCGATAATAAAGTCCGCTACTTTTTTGCCATAAACGGTGCTGATAGTACAACTCGGATGAAAATGAATACCGCCGTAAAACCGCGCCCGGTTGTTTTCCTCTGCCGCCTGCCGGAAAGAGGTAAACGATCTGCTGGCTATTCCAAATTCAAGTTCACTCGTATCTACATACGCAAAGTTATCACCATACATTTTTGTCAATGCTTCTGCCGCAGCGGACGATACCGTACTATGTCCGCAGGTATATTCCGGGAACGGCGGTGTTTGAAGCAAGGGCCGCCAGTCAGGATCTATGAACCGGTTAATGACTGTTTCGGGCCTCACCATATTACTCTTGAATTTTTCGGCCCAGCACTGTATAAAAGAATCAAACATGCAGATAGACGTTAGTGTATAAGCAGCGACCGTCTTTTTAAAATCTGCTTTTGCCTTTTCCGATGCTATGCCAACAATATTCATCCAGTGGCCCGGGGGCGAAAATTTCTTGGTAACAAACATGATATGACCCTCCACATTCAACTTGCCACCCAGGTCGTCCCAGAATTCCGCTATATGCTGCTGCCCGGGGGTTAAAGAGTCTCTCGCCCGTTTTACCGCCATTACCTGTTTAAAATAGGCCCCATTCGTATCTTTCATATTATAAGGTATCGGCGGCGGGGGTATAAATTTCCCGGCGCTCTCGATACCCATCGGGCGTATCTCCTGCCAGTGCGGCTCGATGGCAGACTGGTACGCAGGCGGAGTAGGAACCCATCGCCCCGGAGAATCTACCACATTATAAAGCGCGGCATTCCTCGTTGCAGCGTAATGATCTCCTTTGCTCCATGCCAATATAGCTTTACTTACCATACTGGCGTATTCAACGGAATGATCGAACATGATGGACGGCATTCCCGATTCTTTAGCACTGTTCTTTAGGCTGTCCGTAAATGTTTTCATGCTGCCTTCCGGAAAAGTAACTGTTTCGCCTACTTCACAGAAGGAAAGCATGGCAGCGAATTCAAAATCGATCTCTTTTTTAACAGCTGCTTCCGGCATTTTTTTCAACCCGTTCAGCTGCTCTGCCAGTGATCGGTATTGCCTGGGGTAACCACCGGCGATGCATTCGTATGCAGCAATATTGGCATAGGCATAATTCCGGCTTGCTACAATGGGAGAAAAACCCGCATGCTTCACCACCTCATTAAGCTGTTTCACCGTTTTGCAATAGGATATCGCGTCCGAAAAATAAGTTCTTGCTGCCGGCTGGTTAGCACAACCGGATAAGAACCATCCTATAATCATATACAACCCTGCTGTTCTCATTTTTAAAGAATCAATTGTCAGCTCCATCCGTTTTAGCCCGCTGAACGGCATATTCTCCAATATTGCGACCCACCACTATCCCTGTTTCGCAATCTGCCCTGTAATGAATACCCCCGTACATCCGGGACACCGAAGCTTCCGCAGCCATAGCATCATATGCACTGGCTTTTGCAGGAACAATATGCCCTAGTACCCGTGCTGCAGCCCCGCTAAAAGTAGAATGCCCCGAGATATAAGCCGGAAAATTCGGCACTCCGGTCAATGTTTTAATCGACGGGTCTAGCTGCGAGGGTCGCGGATTGAAATAAAAATACTTGGTATCCCAGCACACGATGCTGGCATCCATCAATGCCAGGTTAAGCAATGCCAAGTTTCTTGCCCAACGCACTTCACTAAACCGCCGTTCCACAAAATCTTCCGCTGCAATGGCATTCCAATGGCCGGGTGGCGTGTAAGTTCCTACTCCATCCGCCCAGTAATGAACGATGCGTAACTGTTCACGGGTGATATTGTCGACAAGGGTTTTTATCTCCGCTGTTTCCTCTTTCATTTTAGCACTTGCCGTTGCAGGCGGCGGCGGGGGGCGCAAAGCTATACACGTAAGGGAATCCAGCAGAAAAGACTTTACTTTTCCAAATATCGGCAACATAGGTGGCCGTTTCGGAAATTCAAGGCTATACCAGGGTATTTCACTTCGAGCCAGGCAATCGGTCTCCAATTTGGCCCATAACACCGCATTACCTACCGCTGCACCGGCGCGGTCTCCTCTTGCACGAGCCACGAATTTTTGCGCTACCATGCGTCCGAGTGCTTCACCAGCTTCCAGCTCGCTGCGCACATTGCCCCCGGATATTAACCGTGCCCGCTGATGCTCCTCCGCTTTCTGATTCACGAAATCCTGGTCTCCGGGAAACAGTAGTTTAAGCATCTCCACAGCCACGCCAGCTATTACCGCATCTTCCGATGGATAAGATGACAGCGAAGAAACCGGTAGAAGCGATTTTATGGAACTGTCGTTTTTATACGGCGCCGCTCTTTTATACATCTTTTTAAAGTGCCAGGCAGCTACCAATGCATCATACTGCGCGGCAGCTACATACGCATAAGCCCGTGCAGCATATGGCGGATTGGAGAAAGGGAACTGGGGGTAAGCAAGCGGATTCGCCGCATTGGGCACAGGGTAGGTACCGTCATCATTCTGGTAAGGGGGAAGGTTGTGTTTGGCAACTAGTTCACGAAGCAATTCGTTCCAGCGAAGTACGCCGCCGGCACCCCAGTATTTCACCAGTGTTCGCTCCTCTTCACTCAGCGATGCCTGGTACGACTTAATTTCACTTAGCTGCGCAATGTATTCAGGTGTTTGAACCGGTACAGGTGCAGGCACCATAAATTCATCCGGGGCCAGCAACAGTATCGTCTTCCAGTTGCCCGCCATGCTGTCCGTCGCCGATGGTTGAAGCGCTGGCAAGTTATCGGTATTGCCGGGAGCTGATTTGGAACAGCCATTGATAACAAACAATGACATCGCGATCCACCAAAAATATAGGTGCTTGCTCTTTTGCATATTATTTAGATCTGGAATGAATAGTTGATTCTTTACGATGCGAAAAGCGGATATTGTAGAAGATACCCGCGTATAAGCCCTTTGACTGCCCTACATTTCTTCCGGAAACAGTAGTACTGGCGCCGCCGATTACAGACAGTGTACTCAATGCTCTAAAGGTATATTTAAATCCCGCACCCAATGTAGTGGCGTTCATCCTGTTGCTGGGAAATGGCATGTTGTTGCGGGTAATGTCAAATCCACCAAGGGTAGTCCAGTTATTAACCACTGCCTCCAAGATAAGCCACTTGCTCCGGTATCCTGTTCGCAGGTTAAAGGAAGCGGCATTGGGCATTTCCACCTCATTGGTAAGATGCATGTGCGTGGTGTAATAGGAAGATCGGTCGATCTTTATATTATCCCGGTACACATACGTACCCGAACCGGTTATAAAAAACTTTCCTGATAGATAGTCGGTCATGATCCGGACGGAGACATTCGTGCTTTCGTTCCCGATAGACAAAGGCATAAAATCAGCAGTATAGTCAGAAACGGGAAATGACAGTCCACCCAACGCATAAAATGATAAAACCGCCCTTCCGGTTTTTATCTTTAACGCCCGCCATTTCAGCCACAGGGAGAAGTCCTGTAAGCCTTTCTGGCCGCCCAGTGTTCCCGCCGAAGCCTTTGTTCGTACAAAAGGAAGGCTGGCTATAATATTCAATTTCTTACTGAAACCATAATTGCCCATAAAATTAGCGGTACGCATCGAAACGGAGCCCAAATTCCTAATGTCTCGTTATAAAGACCCCTC
>JACMJX010000150.1 GCA_014380425.1 Chitinophagaceae bacterium
GATCCATACTTCCAAGCCGGGTATCATCATCGGTAAAGGTGGCGGAGAAGTGGACAGGATCAAGGAAGAATTGAAGAAACTGACAGGGAAGGATGATGTTCAGATCAACATTCTGGAGATCCGTCGTCCTGAGCTGGATGCTAATATAGTGGGTGATACCATCGCCAAACAGATCGAAAACCGGATCAACTTTAAACGTGCCATCAAAATGGCGATCGCCTCCACACTCCGTATGGGTGCTGAAGGAATTAAAGTGAAAGTAGGTGGCCGTCTGGGGGGGTCTGAAATCGCCCGTACGGAAGAATTTAAACAGGGGCGTGTTCCGTTGCATACATTTCGTATGGATATCGACTACGCGAACGTATTTGCGCAGACGGTTTACGGAAAGATCGGTATCAAAGTATGGATCTGTAAAGGTGAAGTACTTGCCAAAAGAGATCTGAACCCCAATTTCGTGGGCGGTAAAGAGGGTGGCAGCCCTGGTGAGAGAAGGGATGGCGGTAGAGACGACAGAGGCGATAGGGGAGAAAGAAGAGACGACAGAAGACCTGGTGGCCAGGGTGGTGGTGATAGAAGAGGCCCCGGTGGTGGAGCTGGTGGAAGAGATAACCGTGGTGGCGGCGGTGGAAGGGATAACAGAAGATAATGCATCGCAAACGAACTTATTACAAAGAACTTTTAACAGAGAACTTATATGTTACAGCCAAAAAGAACGAAGCACAGGAAGATGCAGAAGGGCCGCATGAAGGGCCAGGCGAAGAGAGGTGCAACATTAGCGTTCGGATCCTTCGGTCTGAAAGCTTTAGATACGGTGTGGATGACTGACCGCCAGATCGAATCTGCCCGTCAGGCATTAACGCGCCACATGAAACGAGAGGGTAGTGTATGGATTCGCATTTTCCCCGACAAGATCATTACCAACAAACCTGCCGAAGTGCGGATGGGTAAGGGTAAGGGTAACCCGGAATACTGGGCGGCCGTAGTGAAGCCGGGAAGAATCCTTTTCGAATGTGACGGTGTATCTGAAACAGTAGCGAAGGAAGCTTTTGAACTGGCGGCACAGAAACTGCCGATCAAAACTAAGTTTGTGGTGAGAAGAGATTATGAAGCATAATTTTCAAATAGAGATAACATGTTAAAGAAACTTGAATTTTTAAAGACCGTGCAGGGAATGAGCAGCGAAGACCTGAGCGCGAGGATCAAGGAAGACGAACTGCGTTTGAAGAAGCTTGAGTTCGCTCATGCCATCACTCCCCTTGAAAATCCGATGACGATCCGTGCCATCAGAAAAGACCTCGCACGTCTGAAAACAGAATTGCAGAAAAAACGTCTTGAGGTTTTAAATAGCTAAAAAATAAGAAAATGGTTGACAGAAATTTGCGCAAAATAAGAACCGGTGTTGTTACCAGCAACAAAATGGATAAAACCGTTACGGTTTTGATAGAAAGGAAAGTAAAACATCCTATCTACGGTAAATTCGTGAAAAAAAGCACGAAGTTTCATGCTCATGATGATAAGAATGAGTGCAGCATCGGCGACCTGGTAAAGATCATGGAAACCCGCCCGATGAGCAAAACAAAACGTTGGAGACTTGTTGAAGTGGTGGAGAAAGTGAAGTAAAATACAAGCCCCCGTTCAATAAAAGCTACTAAGTAATAAGCGCAAAAAATATAGTAAAATGATTCAGCAAGAAAGCAGACTAAACGTAGCTGACAATAGTGGAGCCAAAGAAGTTTTGTGTATCCGCGTGTTGGGTAACAGTGGGCAGGACTATGCCAGGATCGGTGATAAGATCGTGGTGACCGTAAAGGATGCCATGCCTGCCGGCGGTATTAAAAAAGGTACTGTTACCAAGGCGGTTATAGTTCGTACTAAAAATAAACTGCGCCGCAAGGATGGTTCTTATATCCGCTTCGATGACAATGCAGTCGTATTGTTGAACAACTCAGACGAACCGCGCGGTACACGTATTTTTGGACCGGTAGCAAGAGAGTTGCGTGATAAAGGATATATGAAAATTATTTCCCTGGCACCTGAAGTTCTTTAAAGTATTAAGTAAAAGTATCATGAGTAACAGATTCAAACCGAAGTTTAACATCAAGAAGGGCGACACGGTAGTAGTAATTGCCGGTGACGATAAAGACCTTAAGAAGCCCCGCAAGGTGCTCGAGGTAATTGTCGACAAGGGTCGTGTAGTGGTGGAAGGCGTAAATATTATGACCAAGCACACCAAACCTTCGGCGCAAAATACCAAGGGCGGTATCGTTAAAATGGAAGCCTCTGTGAACATCTCCAATGTTGCATTGTGGGATGCGAAAGCAGGCGGACCTTCCAAAATCAAACGCAGCCGCGACAATGGTAAATTAGTTCGTGTATTTAAAAAATCAGGGGAGGTTGTAAAATAATGAGCACAGTAAAATATACTCCGCGCATGGTAGATAAGTACCAGAAAGAAGTGGTACCTGCCTTAATGAAGAAGTTTGGTTACAGCAGCATCATGCAGGCCCCGCGCTTGGAAAAGATCTGCCTTAACCGTGGTGTCAATGGCGCCGTAACAGACAAGAAGCTGATTGACGTTGCTATTGGTGAGCTGGAGCAAATCACTGGCCAGAAAGCCGTTGCTACCATGTCGAAGAAAGATATCTCTAACTTCAAACTTCGTAAGAACATGCCGATCGGCGCGCGTGTAACACTGCGCGGCGAGAAGATGTATGAGTTCCTCGACAGGCTGATAGCTGTGGCATTACCTCGTGTGCGTGACTTCAAGGGTATCAACGACAAATCGTTTGATGGCCGTGGTAACTACACGATGGGTGTAACAGAGCAGATCATTTTCCCGGAGATCGATATCGACAAAGTGAATAAGATCACCGGTATGGATATCACGTTCGTTACAACAGCTCAAACCAATGAAGAAGCATTTGAACTGTTGAAAGAATTGGGAATGCCGTTCAAAAATGTAAAAAAGAACACAGAAAATCAATAAATATGGCAAAAGAATCTATTAAAGCCAGACAAAGAAAGAGGGTTAAGATGGTGGCCCAATATGCTGAAAAAAGAACAGCACTGAAAGCAGCAGGTGATTACGCAGCGCTGGATGCATTGCCTAAAAATGCATCTCCCGTTCGCTTGAAGAACCGTTGCCAGATCACAGGCCGCCCACGAGGTTATATGCGTTTCTTTGGCATGTCGAGGATCACCTTCCGCGATATGGCACTGGCAGGAAAGATTCCAGGAATAACCAAAGCAAGTTGGTAAAAACCGGGATATCGCATTGTATAAAAATTATTCAACACATTCAATTTTAATCAGACAATGGTAACTGATCCTATTGCAGATTTTCTTACTAGAATTCGTAACGCACAGATGGCGAACCACCGGATCGTTGAGATCCCTGCTTCTAACCTGAAGAAACGCCTTACAGAAATATTATACGAAAAAGGATATATCCTTAAATATAAATTTGAAGATGATAACAAGCAGGGCGTCATCAAAATCGCCCTGAAGTACCATCCGGACACAAAGCAGCCTGCTATCCAGAGCCTGGAAAGAATCAGCCGCCCGGGTCTGCGTACATACTCCAAGCCGAATGAATTCAAAAGGGTTCTGAACGGACTGGGTGTTGCGATCATCTCTACTTCCAAAGGTGTAATGACCGATAAGGAAGCCAACCAGCAGAATGTGGGTGGTGAAGTACTTTGCCACATTTACTAGGTAATGCACGGATCGACGATCCGTTTCTTATAAATGGCAGGCTGACAATTAAGCTTTTTAGTCGGAGCTGAACACAGAATGCCGGTTTAACTAACAAAATAAAATAAAATCGACTATGTCCCGTATAGGTAAACAGCCAATCACAGTTCCTGCAGGTGTTACAATCACTGTCGGTGGCGATAACGTGGTTGCCGTGAAAGGTCCGAAAGGAGAATTGAAGCAGACAATCGACAGAGATATCACTGTTACAGTAAAGGACAGTATCCTGGAAATTACCCGTCCTACTGCGCAGATCCGCCACCGTGCATTGCATGGCCTTTACCGTTCTCTCATCGCTAACATGGTGGAAGGTGTAACGGAAGGTTTTAAAAGAGACCTGGAACTGGTGGGTGTGGGGTTTAAAGCCACCAATCAGGGCAACGTACTGGATCTTTCTTTAGGCTTCTCGCACAACATCATTTTTGATGTGCCGAAAGAACTGAAGGTAGCCACGCTTACAGAAAAAGGACAAAACCCGAAGATCATGCTGGAAGGAATCGATAAGCAGCTTATCGGACAGGTAGCAGCGAAGCTTCGTGGCTTGCGTAAACCAGAACCATACAAAGGAAAGGGTGTGCGTTATAAGAATGAAGTGGTTCGTAAGAAAGCTGGTAAATCTGCAGGTAAGTAATTATTGAAGAATTATTAAAATGAGTTCCCGGCAGCATCGGGAAGTAAAATATAAAGAACATGAACGCAAAAGTTGTAAGCAGGCAAAAAATTAGGTACCGTATCCGCAGAAAGATTTCGGGTACTACTACAAGACCAAGATTAACGGTATTCAGAAGCAACGCCGAAATCTATGCCCAACTCATCGACGATACAACAGGAACTACCCTGGCATCGGCATCTTCTAAAGAAAAAGATATCGTAGCTCAAAAGGTTCCCAAGACGGAAAAAAGCAAACTGGTAGGAGCATCGATCGCCAGAAAAGCTGTTGCTCTTGGTTTGACGGATGTGATCTTCGACCGTAGCGGTTACCTGTACCATGGCCGTGTAAAAGCGGTAGCGGAAGCTGCAAGAGAAGCCGGTCTGAAGTTCTAGTTGTGTAATTATTTAATAAGGTTTCTAAATCGTAAATCGATATAAATGTCAAATCTAATTTTAAACAGAGTAAAAGCCGGCGACCTCGAGCTGAAGGAAAAAGTTGTAGCTATCAACAGGGTAGTTAAAACAACCAAGGGTGGCCGTGCGTTCAGTTTCTCTGCGTTGGTAGTGGTGGGGAATGAAAGCGGTGTGGTAGGGCATGGTTTAGGCAAAGCAAAGGAAGTACAGGAAGCGATCACTAAAGGAATAGAAGATGCCAAGAAGAACCTTATCAAGGTTCCGATCATGAAAGGAACTATCCCGCACGATCAGCTGGCGAAGGAAGGTGCTGCAAAAGTATTGATCAAACCAGCGGCACATGGTACTGGTGTAATCGCCGGAGGTAGCATGCGTGCGGTTCTGGAAAGCGTCGGCATCACAGACGTACTGGCAAAATCACTGGGATCGGCCAACCCGCACAACGTGGTGAAAGCAACTTTCAAAGCGCTGGCCATGCTGCGTGAGCCAATCAGCGTTGCAAGAACCCGTAACATAGGTTTAAAGAAAGTATTTAACGGATAATCATTAAGGCTAAGGCAGGCTCGATGCCTGGCGGTCGCTAATGAACAAAGCAAATTATCATGGCAAAAATTAAAATTACGCAGGTAAAAAGCGGTATCGACAGATCGGAGCGCCAGAAGCTTACGTTACTAGCGCTGGGTCTTAAGAAAATGAACGCTTCAAGAGAAGTGGAAGCTACTCCCCAGATACTTGGAATGGTTCGCGCAGTGAACCACCTGGTAACTGTAGAAGAAGTAAAGTAAAATTCAATCATCAGCGAGGGGAATCAACCCCGTAAGTAAAAATAACATCATGGAATTACACAATCTCAAACCTGCGAAAGGTTCAACACATAAAGAAAAGCGTATTGGTCGCGGTGAAGCATCCGGAAAAGGGGGTACTTCTACCAAAGGTAACAAGGGCGGACAGAGCCGTGCAGGTTACAAGAGCAAAATGGCCCATGAGGGCGGACAAATGCCCATCCAGAGAAGGATTCCCAAGCGCGGCTTCAAGAACGCCGGAAGAATCGAGTATAAAGTGCTGAATCTGGGCCAGATCGATGCTTTGGCGGAGAAATACGATATCAAGGAAATTACTCCTGAAAATTTATATATCAATGGCCTTATTGCCCAGACAGACAGGATCAAGATCCTGGCTACAGGCGAAATCAAGGGTTCGTTTGCCTTTAAAGTAAATGGCATCAGCGAAAAAGCGAAAGCTGCTATTGAGGCCGCAGGCGGTTCCGTTGAAGTTGTTAAATAATTACGTAAATTGCCCCTTCTTTCAGGTTATCTGCAGACCAATTCTGCCGAATCTGGTTGAAGGGGCAAGTGAGTACTTTAAACCGTTCTCTTCGGAGCAAACTAAAATATTTTCAAACTGTGAGCAAGTTTATAAAAACACTGAAAAATATCTGGGGCATTGAGGAGCTGAGAAACAAGATCATCACCACATTGCTACTAATGCTGGTGTACCGTTTTGGTGCTCACATTGTATTACCCGGTATCGATGCTGCGAAGCTGGATCTTACTACAGCTAAATCAGGCGCCCTTGGCCTCATAGATGCTTTTGCAGGGGGTGCCTTTTCACAGGCTTCCATTTTCGCTTTGGGAATTATGCCCTACATTTCCGCTTCTATCTTTATGCAACTGATGACCATCCTGGTTCCGCAGATGCAAAAGATTCAGAAAGATGGTGAAAGTGGCAGAAAGAAAATCAACCAATGGACGCGTTATTTGACAGTGATCGTTACACTCGTTCAGGCAGGTGCTTATATCACCTACCTGCGCCAGGTAAATAGAGACGCACTTATTCCAGCTTTTGACGCTTTTTTTCCGATAACTACATTGATAGTTCTTACCGCAGGTACCTTATTCGTAATGTGGCTGGGGGAGAAGATCACGGATAAAGGATTGGGTAACGGTACTTCTATCATCATCATGGTGGGTATTCTTGCACGTCTTCCACAATCAATTGTGCAGGAGTTTGAAGCTAAGTCCAATCGTGGCGGTGGTGGTCCTTTACTATTTATCATTGAAGTAGCCGTGCTGGTTTTCATCATAATGGGCCTAATCATCCTGGTACAGGGAGTGCGGAAAGTGTCGGTGCAGTACGCCAAGCAAATCGTAGGCAATCGTTCTTTCAGTGGGGCGCGCCAGTTCCTTCCCCTAAAAGTGAACGGTTCGGGTGTTATGCCAATCATTTTTGCGCAGGCTATCATGTTTCTGCCAACCCTGGTATCTTATACCAATTTTGAAAACAAGGCTGGTATCGCCCGGATCTTTGCTGATCCTACAGATGCCTGGTATATGATCATCTATGCTGTGATCGTAATTGCTTTCACATTCCTTTATACTGCATTGATCTTTAATCCAAAGCAAATTGCCGAAGATCTGAAGCGCAACAATGGCTTTATCCCCGGCGTTAAACCAGGCCAGCCTACAGCTGATTATATAGGTTCTATTATGGATAAAATAACGCTTCCTGGAGCTGTGTTGCTCGCAGTGGTGGGTATTTTACCCGGCTTCGCCCAACGCCTGGGTATCACCCAGGGCTTTGCTTCTTTCTTTGGAGGAACATCGCTGCTGATTATGGTGGGTGTGGTACTCGATACCCTTCAGCAAATAGAAACACAATTGCTGATGCGCCAGTACGATGGTTTAATGAAAGGTGGCAGAATACAGGGCCGGCAGCCGTCGGGCATCCCTACAACTACTACCTCTGCAATCTGATAACATTATATGTTGCAATATAACAGACCTGGCAAGCCTACACTTGTCAGGTTTTGCTTTTAGAAGAAAAACAGGATCATGATCCATTACAAAACAAAAGAAGAAATCGAGCTGGTAAGAGAAAGCTCGTTGCTGGTAAGTGCCGCCATAGCCGAAGTGGCAAAAGTGCTGAAAGCAGGAATGACGACCAAACAGGCAGACGCAATAGCGGAAGAATTTATTCGCGATAACAAGGGCATACCCTCCTTCAAAAATTACAATGGGTTTCCCTTTGCCTGTTGCATATCGGTAAACGATGCGGTAGTGCACGGGTTTCCTACTGAAATCGCACTGAAAGAAGGCGATGTGGTATCAGTAGATGTAGGCGTGTACAAGAATTCGTTTCATGGCGACAGTGCCTATACGTTCGCTATAGGCAGCGTTCCGGACGAGACCAAGAAGCTGATGCGGGTTACCAAAGAGTCGCTCTGGAAAGGAATAGAGAAAGCCTTGCCCGGCAACCGGATGGGTGATATCGCTTTCGCCGTGCAGGAGCACGCTGAGAAATTGAACAAATACGGAGTAGTACGAGAACTCGTAGGCCATGGCATCGGCCGAAGCCTTCATGAAGATCCTCAGGTGCCCAACTATGGCAAACGAGGCACGGGTATTAAACTTCAGGAAGGTTTGGTAATTGCTATCGAGCCGATGATCAATATGGGCAAAAAAGAAGTATTCCACGACGAGGACGGATGGACGATAAGAACGAAGGACAGGCTTACTGCCGTACATTACGAACACACCGTATGCGTAAAGAAAGGAGAAGCTGATGTGCTTTCCTCCTTTACCGAAATCGAACGGGTAGAAAAAGCGAACCCCTACCTCGATTCCTCCTATAATTGATGTACGCTCTGATGTTTCATTCCATACGCCTAGTGTAGAATTTTGGATGTGCCCAACCGTTATTTCACCCTTTATTAAGGGCGAAAAGGGCCATTCAGTGCCTTCTGCCTTTTCTAATTTCGGAAAAATCGAAATATGGAAAAAAACAGATTGGGTTTCTCCGGGAACCATTTCAGCAAAGAAACGAGAGAAAAGCTACATCTCGAAAACGAAATACTGCGACTCAAGCTAAAGGCGCAAACAGGAGGTGATCTGCGCCACGAAGGCAAAGAACTCCCTCCGGAGATCGAACACATTTTTCTGAAAAACATCCTCGCCTTCGAGGAAAATTACGCCGGCGCTGCCCTCATCAGCGTATTCGATTATGTTGGCCGGCCTGCATATCGGGATGCGGCCTCAATGACCGATGCCGAAACCGAAGTCGCCCTCACGGAACTGACCGATCTCCTCTTCCGGAAAAATCTCACCATCGATTTTGGCGACCTGGTACACGATCGTGCGCGGTATGAATTCATTACAAATGATTTATTCCCGCACCAAATTAATGATATCAATGTTGCCGGCATGTTCCTTCATTTCCAGTACGAGGAATTTCATCCAAATCACGATAGTGATATCCGGGCGAGAGCCATGGAATTTATCGCCGACTGGTTCGAACGCACCATGGGTAAATTCAGTTGGGAACTTTCGGAAGAATGTGTGTTTCCTGATGGCACCACTATGCCTAAAAAGCAGTTGTTAAAAAAGTTTGAATTGGTTTTTCAAAGCTATATTGGTTTTAAAGACTGCCAGTACCTGATACGGGAAGTTCGTTTTGAAGAAAAAGAAGAAGGCTTAAAGGGCGTTGGATACGTTGACGGTGCCGTAAAATATCAGGCAGTATTAGAAAGCGGCGAAATCAAATACTTCGATGGCCCCTTTAAATTGTTCATGGCACTAGAAAGTGGCTGTTGGCGGATATCCTACTTCATTTTTCCTGGCTTCGAGTGGTAACAGCAGTGTAGAGACCTCAACAATATGGGACATGAATTCCACAGGGATGCTTTACTTTTTCCTCAAATCAAGAAAATTCGGCTAATAGCATAACTGGCAAGTATTTTAGATAGACTACAGTAGAAAATTATTAAATATTAATACTAATCAATTAAAAGTACTAGTTATGCCGAACAAAGAAAACAGCCCGCAAGGCCAGGAAAATCAGAGTAGAGGAAACACTTCTAAACGAGGGTTTGCTTCTATGGACATTCAGAAACAGCGTGAAATTGCCAGCAAAGGCGGTAAAGCCGCACATCAATCTGGTAACGCCCATGAATTTACATCGGAAGAAGCACGTGAAGCAGGCCGCAAGGGCGGACAAGCTAGAAACGCCAACAGACAAGCAAACAAGCAACAACAAGCCTAAGTATCGCAAGCAATTTGAGAGCAAACAGGTATATAAACCAACAATCTTAGGTAGTAAAGCCTTGGACAAGGGGAGCTAACCGGGACACTCTCTTCACCTCATTAGCGAAGTCATAATAATATATGGCTTCGCCATCTTTTTTGGTTTATTTGCAGTCAAATGAACAAGAAACGATTTATAGTGATCGGGGGAGGAGCTGCCGGCTTTTTTTGTGCAGTCAATGCGGCTCGTATGCGGCCTGAGCTGGAAGTGATAGTGGCAGAAAAAACGAACAAGATCCTTTCAAAAGTGCGCGTAAGCGGTGGCGGCCGCTGCAATGTAACGCATAGCTGTTTTAGCATTGCTGAAATGGTAAAAAAATACCCCCGGGGAAGTCATTTTCTTAAAAAGACATTCTACCGGTTCTTTACCACCGACACTATCCGATGGTTCGAGGAAAGAGGCGTGGCACTAAAGACAGAACCCGATGGACGAATGTTTCCCGAAACGGATTCATCAGAAACTATCATCGAGTGCATGCTCGCAGACGCCCACAAGTACAGGGTGCAGATCCAGATGAATCGAGAGGTGAAAGAACTAACACCTAAAGGTGAAAAGTGGCTGGTGCAGTACATCGATGGCCAGGAAGAAGCCGATTACATATGTATAGCCTGTGGAGGCTACCCGAAAGCATCTCTTTTCGAATGGATACTGCGGCTTGGCCACACGATAGAAGACCCTTTGCCTTCACTCTTCACATTCAACATACCCAAACACCCTGTAACGGAGTTGATGGGTGTGGCGGTTGAAAAAGCACGTGTAAGAGTAAGCGCTTCCAAATTGGAGGAAGAAGCTCCTCTGCTTATAACCCATTGGGGTATGAGTGGCCCTGCCATCTTGAAACTAAGTGCCTGGGGCGCACGGGAACTCGCTGAAAAAGGGAAGCCCGGTCCGGTGTATCATTTCTCCACTTTGGTGAACTGGGTGCCTCCGTTTAACGATACTACCTTGCGTGCGTTTTTGCAGAAGTTACGATTTGAAGCAGCTACTCAAAAGATGGTGAATCGCAACCCCTTTCGGCTTCCCCAGCGGCTATGGGAATTTATTCTGAATCAATCAGATGTCAACCCAGATTTACGCTGGGCCGATCTGCCGGCACGTCAGCAGAACCTGCTTATAAAGAATCTTTGCGCCCACGAATTCCAGGTGAAAGGTAAAACCACCTTCAAGGAAGAATTCGTAACCGCAGGGGGGATCCGTTTAGGTGAAGTGGACCCTTCTACCATGATGAGCAGATTACACCGGCATTTGTATTTTGCAGGCGAAATCCTGGATGTAGACGGCATTACCGGCGGCTTCAACTTTCAGCACGCCTGGACGAGTGGTTGGATCGTAGCTGAAAGCATCGCTGAAGCGGATTAGCAGCACGTCGCTATATATTACAAATCAAATTCCTCCATTCAATGCCGTTTGCCCAAATTCAGCGGTTTTTACTATAATTTTCCGTACCTTCGCCACCCCGAAATTTAAACCATTCGGGAATGAAATATGTCTGAAAACAATATTGTTAACGAAAACGCTGATCAACAGGAATCTCCTGCACCCGCAGAAGAGGTTACAGCGATAACAAATCAACCTGTGGAAGCCGATGTTGAAGAACAGGCGCCCGATCAGCCGGCAAAGCCTGATTTTAACGGTGGTCGTGTTCAAACCCCACATGATGACTTCGACTGGAGCATCGACAAACGCAACGTATCTTCTTACACTAAAGAAGAAAAAGAAAAGTACGACGTTGTTTACGACAACACATTCGTAGCTATTACCGACGGAGAACTCGTGAAAGGACTGGTAGTCGCCATGACTAAAACAGATGTTGTGATCAACATCGGCTTTAAGAGTGACGGCCTTGTTTCTTTAAATGAATTCCGCGATACGCACGGCCTTAAAACAGGCGATGAAGTAGAAGTAATGGTGGTTGAAAAAGAAGACAGGGAAGGGCACCTTCACCTTAGCCGCAAACAAGCTCGCATCACGCGCGCCTGGGAAAGAATTGTGGAAGTACATAAAACAGGTGAAATTGTTACGGGTACTGTTACAAGCAAAACCAAAGGTGGCCTGATCGTAGATGTATTCGGCATGGAAACATTCTTGCCCGGATCTCAGATCGACGTGAAACCCGTTACCGACTACGACCAGTTTGTTGGTAAAACGATGGAGTTTAAAGTAGTGAAGATCAATGAAGCTATCAAGAACGCAGTAGTATCACACAAGGCACTGATCGAAAGCGATATCGAAGCACAACGCGCGGAGATTATGAGCAAACTCGAAAAAGGCCAGGTACTCGAAGGTACTATCAAGAACATCACCGACTTCGGTGCGTTTATGGACCTTGGCGGCCTCGATGGCTTACTATACATCACAGACATCAGCTGGGGAAGGATCAATCACCCAAGCGAAGTACTGAAACTCGATCAGAAACTGAACGTAGTGGTACTTGATTTTGACGATGACAAAAAGCGTATCAGCTTGGGATTGAAACAACTGACCCCGCATCCATGGGATGTACTGCCCGAAGGCGTAACAGAAGCTCAGGTAGTAAAAGGCCGTGTTGTAAACATAGAAGATTATGGCGCGTTCCTGGAAATTATGCCTGGTGTTGAAGGCCTGGTTCACGTAAGTGAAATTACTTGGGCCAATACTCCTATCAACGCTAAGGAATTCTTTAAGCTTGGAGACGAGCATCAAGCTAAGATCGTAACCCTTGATAAAGACTCCCGCAAAATGAGCCTTTCCATCAAGCAAATGACTCCTGATCCCTGGAGCGAAATCGAAAACAAATACCCCGTTGACAGTCGTCATAAAGGGCTTGTCAAGAATATCACTCCTTATGGCGTCTTCGTGGAATTGGAACCGGGTATCGGTGGCATGATCCATATCAGCGACCTGAGCTGGCTGAAACGTTTCAACCATCCATCGGAATACACTAAAGTGGGTGAGAAAATTGATATAATGATCCTTGGTATCGACAAGGATAACCGCAAACTACAGTTAGGACACAAACAACTGGAAGAAGATCCCTGGAATGCACTTGAAGATACTTTCGGAGTGGGTACTCAACACGAAGGAACGATCATCAAGAAAGACGACAAGGGTGCAGTAGTACAATTGTCTTATGGCCTCGAAGGATTTGCGCCGAATCGTCATCTGAATAAGGAAGATGCTACTCCTGTAACCGCAGATGCTACCTTACCTTTTCTGGTAATCGAATTTGATCGCAACGAGAAGCGCATCGTATTGTCACATACGCGCGTATGGGAGCAGGCAAGAAACGAAGAAAAGGAAGCGGCAAGAAGAGAAGCGAGAAGCGAAGCAGATGCTACCAAGAAAGTTGTTAAGAACATTCAGGGTAAAGTAGAAAAAGCTACTTTAGGTGATCTGGGTGCCTTGGCCAACCTAAAGGAAAAGCTGAAGCAACAAGAAGAACAGGGTGGTGACGAAGAACCGAAAGCATAATCAGTTATCCTGATAATAAGATAAAAAGGCATCCTTTAAGGGTGCCTTTTTATATAAACAGAAGATGTTTAGGTATAGCAAGAAGAAAATGTTGAGCTAGCCTATGTGATTTTATCAGCATTTCAATTTACTTCAACTAAACAATGCTTTAAGTTCCTGCGCTTCTTCCGGTTTCATTTTACCCCCCAGAATCAAACGGAGTTGCCGTCTTCTTAGCGCTCCATCATACAAGCGAACTTCCTCGTCTGTTTCTGTTTTAAGCTGCGGAACCCGGATGGGGCTGTTGTTCGCATCCAAGGCTACAAACGTGTAATATGCCTCGTTGCTTTTATATTTTACCTGAGTTTGCAAATTTTCTCCCCATACCTTCATGTGAACTTCCATAGAAGTATTGAACGACCTTGTTACACGAGCTTCGATATAAACCACGTTCCCCAGCTTGATAGGCGCTTCAAAAGAAATATTATCAACAGATGCAGTTACCACGGGTGAATTACAAAACTTGCTCGCTGCAAGGGCAGAAGCGATGTCCATCCAGTACATCAACCGTCCTCCCATTAAATTGCCGAACACATTTGTGTCATTCGGAAGAACCAGCTCGGTCATGATAACGGAGGACTCGGAGGATGTCTTTGTTCTGATAGTGTCCATGCTTCTATTTTTGTAAAGATATAGGGATTTTCTCTTGTGCCGTTTGCACTTTCTTTTATAGAATTAGGGTAACTCCACTACCTCTCCTTAACTGAGACGGTCTAGAACAAGGAATCTTAGCTGGAACGGGAAGCAGCATCAGCGAGTAAAATAGCCTTAATGCAAATGCCAAACGCAGATCTATCTATTGATAGTATTGGTTTTTTTAACGTCCTTTGCTGTGCCAAATACCATCTGAAACATGAGTGCTCCAGCTACTATTTCTTTTGAAAATACAGAATATGCGTTCGCCTATAAACCTGATAAAGAATTGAAGAAAGCGCACTTTCTTTTCAAGTCGATGGGGCAGCAATGGCTGGTGAACCTGGGAACCCGCCTTACCCCCTGGGCCATAAAGGCGGGGCTGCCCATTAACGGCATTATCAGAAACACCATTTTTGCACAGTTCGTAGGAGGGGAAACACTGAAGGAAACGTCTGCGGTTGCAGCGAAACTGGCGGCTTTTAACGTGCAGGTGATCCTGGATTACGGGGTCGAAGGCAAGGAAGGTGAATCTAATTTCGACCATGCTTGTGAAGAATTCATTCGCGTGATAGAGTATGCAGCTTCACAACCTAATATCCCCCTGATAAGTATTAAGGTCACGGGGTTTGCACGCTTTGCACTGCTGGAAAAGCTGGATGCCGCAGCAGACAACAAAAGCGGTTATATGGGTACCGTACACCTGGAAGTACTTACCGGGGAAGAAAGAAAAGAATGGGATCGGGTAGTGCAGCGGATGCAACGGATAGTAACGGCCGCCGCTGACAACAACATAGGAGTACTGGTAGACGCCGAGGAAACATGGGTGCAGGATCCTGTAGATGCACTTACCATGCAGATGATGCAGAAGTACAATACGCAGCGCGCAGTTGTTTACAATACCATCCAGCTTTACAGGCACGACCGATTGCAGTTTCTAAAAGATAGTACGGGGCAATCGCGCATCGGACAGTTTATTCCGGGGGTAAAACTGGTTCGGGGGGCTTATATGGAGAAAGAACGAAGGAGAGCAATGGAAAAAGGCCTTGCTTCTCCTATTCAACCATCTAAGGAAGCTAGCGATAAAGACTACGACGAAGCAGTAGCTTATTGTATAGAGCACCTGGATCATCTTTACGTAGTGATAGCATCACATAACGAGCAAAGCAACTTATACGCCACCCAGCTTTTGCAGAAAAAAGACCGGCCATTGAACCACCCGCACATTCATTTCTCGCAGCTTTATGGCATGAGCGATAATATCACGTTCAATCTGGCAAAAGCAGGCTGCCCCGTAAGCAAATACCTGCCCTTCGGGCCGATAAAAGATGTAATACCCTATCTGATGCGTCGGGCACAGGAAAACAGTTCGGTAAGTGGTCAGACGGGCCGGGAACTGGCACTTATAAAAAAGGAACTGGCCCGCCGGAAATTGTAAGCCTGTTTTACCCGTATTTCTTAACTTGCAGCCATGCAGCAGTACCTCCAGCTATTACAACATATTGTGGATAACGGCCATTCCAAAACCGATCGCACAGGAACAGGAACTACCAGTTGCTTCGGCTACCAGCTACGTTTCGACCTGGCAAAAGGGTTCCCGTTGGTTACTACCAAAAAACTTCATGTGAAAAGCATTATTCATGAACTGCTCTGGTTTCTTAAAGGGGAAACCAATATTGCTTACCTGAAGGAGAATGGAGTGAAGATCTGGGACGACTGGGCGGATAAAGACGGAGATCTGGGCCCCGTTTATGGAAAGCAGTGGCGCAGCTGGGAGGGAGCCGATGGAAAGGTTTACGACCAGATAGCAGATGTTATTCATCAGTTAAAGACGAATCCGGATAGCAGGCGCATGATCGTTAGTGCATGGAATGTAGCGGAACTCGGCGAAATGGCCCTGATGCCGTGTCACGCAATGTTCCAGTTTTATGTGGCGAATGGTAAACTGAGCTGTCAGCTCTATCAACGCAGTGCCGACGTATTCCTCGGGGTGCCTTTCAACATTGCTTCTTATGCATTGCTTACACTGATAATAGCGCAAGTATGCGATCTCGAACCCGGCGAGTTCATTCATACTTTCGGAGATGTTCATATCTACAACAACCACGTGGAGCAGGTAAAAACGCAGCTAACACGTTCTCCTTATCCATTACCTATAATGAGGCTGAATCCGGAAATAAAGGATATCAATGCCTTTCGCTTCGAAGATTTTACGCTAGAGAATTACCAGTGCCATCCTCCTATTAAAGCACCTGTAGCCGTTTAACTTTACTATATGATAATTACACTGGTAGTGGCTGCAGCTGAGAACAATGCAATCGGAAAGAACAATGAATTATTATGGCACCTGCCCAATGATCTGAAGTTCTTTAAAAATACCACCTGGGGTCTTCCCGTAATTATGGGGCGAAAAACCTTCGGGGCCCTGAATAACAAGCCCCTGCCGGGTAGAACTAATATTGTAATAAGCCGTCAAAGCGAGTTTAAGGCAGACGCCGTAACAGTGGTGAAAAGCCTCGACGAAGCAATCGATGCAGCAGCAGCAACGGATGCCAAGGAGATTTGCGTTATCGGTGGAGGGGAAATATACAGGCAGGCGATGGAAAAAGCGGATAAGATAATTATTACCCGCGTGCATGCAATACTGGAAGGTGACACTTATTTTCCGGAGATAGCAGAGAAGGACTGGGTGCTTATATCTAACAAAGACTTTCCTGCGGATGAAAAGCACAAGTATGCATACAGCTTTCAGGTATGGAGCAAATCGAACTGATATGGCTGATCTCTAAACAAACCTATGTACACTCCTTTTACCCTTGCTTCAAAATATGTTCATTATTATCTTACCGCCGGTAACGGCAAGGGACACGGTATTCATTCACCCTTTGTATTCGACTTCGTGGTGCATGTATTGAACGACAGGAGAAATTTTTACGCTTATACAGAAATAGAATTGCTGCGGAATAAGTTACTGAGGAATACCGAAGAAATAGAAGTGGAAGATCTGGGGGCAGGATCTCTGTCTTCGCCGCACAGAAAGCGTGCCATAGGCTCCATCGCCCGGCATGCAGCTAAACCCGGCAAGTACGGAAAGCTGCTTTTCCGCATGGTGGAGCGATATGAACCCAAAAACGTTCTGGAGCTGGGCACTTCACTGGGCATCAGCACCTGTTATCTTGCAAGTGCCCATAAGCAAATGCCAGTACTTACACTGGAGGGTGCACCGGCCGTAGCAGCCCAGGCGTTGAGGAACTTCGAGGATCTGGGGTTGAAGAATATCCGGCTGATTACGGGAAATTTCGATACCACGCTGCCAAAGGTGCTGGAAGTAGTAGGTAGCCCGGATTTTGTTTTCATCGACGGTAACCACCGTAAACAGACTACGCTGAACTATTTTCATCAGCTTGTGCAACGTGTTAACCACCGATCTATCCTTATCTTCGATGATATACACTGGAGCAGGGAGATGGAAGAAGCCTGGGAGGAGATCCGTAAGCATCCTTCCGTAACGCTTACCATCGATTTGTTCTTCATTGGCATCGTTTTTTTTAAACCTGAGATCAGGCAAGTGCAGCACTTTACGATCCGGTTTTAATCACTATAAACCACCTGTTCTTGCAACTACCCGTTTCTCTTACAGATTCTTTAAAAAATGCGCCCGAATTCAATGCAGCAGCTTTTGAACAGGCACATTTGGATGAAGAACAGATTACATCTATTCGTTTCAACCTCCTCAAAGCCGGAACCCTGCAAGGCGCTTATCTTGCAGAAGGCATGCAACCAGTGCCCTGGTGCAGCTCAGGCTACTACCTGGCGGCACGGCCTTCTTTCACTTTCGATCCCCTGTTTCATGCCGGCCTGTATTATGTGCAGGAAGCATCCAGCATGTTCCTGGAACAAGCGCTCAGGCAGTCTGCCGACCTTTCCAGCCCGCAGCGCGTACTTGATCTTTGCGGCGCGCCCGGAGGCAAATCAACATTGATGCAGTCCCTGCTATCCCCCGGTAGCCTGCTGGTATCCAATGATGTTATCAGGGCACGTGCAGCTATACTGGAAGAGAACCTGATCAAGTGGGGCGGGGGTAATGTAGTGGTTACAAACAATGATCCTAAAGACTTTCGGAAACTGGCTGGCTTTTTCGACATTATAGTAACAGATGCCCCTTGCAGCGGAAGTGGATTGTTTCGCCGCGATCCTTACCTGGTTAAAGAATGGAGCCGGCAGAACGTACAGTTGTGCAGCGAGCGGCAGCAAAGAATACTGGCGGATGTACTGCCGGCCCTCCGTGAGGGTGGTATATTGATCTATTCTACCTGCTCTTATTCGGTGGAAGAGGATGAAGCCATAGCAGATTTTCTGATAAAAGATATGAATATGGAGACGATCCGGCTTACCGTTCCTGACCACACGGGCATTGTTGAAACGATCTCTGAAAAGGGGGCTTACGGATACAGGTTCTACCCGGATAAAGTAAAAGGCGAAGGACTTTATATAACGGCGCTCCGTTTGTCAGCAGGTGCTTCTGCCGGCGGAACTACTGCCCGCACCGTGTCGTCGTCCAGGGGCAAATTCGAACGGCCTTTGCCCGCGGAGGAAGCCATAGTGAAACAGTGGTTAAAGGATGCCGGTAATTACCGGTTCATAAAATTCAAGAATGAGGTGCTGGCAATTCCTGCCGCGTGGGGAGAGGACGAACGAGCGTTGCTGGCTTCGATCTACATAAAAAAAGCAGGTACCAAAATAGGGGAAATCATAAACGGAGCCCTGGTGCCCGATCATCAGCTGGCGGTAAGCGGCATGGTGGCTGAAGGCATAGCTGCGCTGGATCTGAATGAGGAAGACGCGATACGCTACTTGAAAAAAGAGACCATTCATCTGCGAGCAGGGGTGAAGGGCTGGATGCTGGTAAGGTATAGAGGAATGGCCCTGGGATGGGTGAAAGCATTGCCGAATAGGGTGAATAACTATTATCCAAAAGATTGGCGGATTATTAAGAAAGAGAGATGATCGGATGCATTCATTTTTTATGCGATATTTGTAACGATTAAAAACGATAGTATGAATATGAGGATGCTCTTGATTGTTTTTTTCTGCTTTGCAATGCATGCCGGGTACACGCAAAGCCCTGATCTGATGGTTCAGGGGGCGGCCCCATCGCTTTATCTGGAACATGCGGTAGCTGCAAAAGAAACCTGGTATAGTATCGGAAGAATTTATAATATTAGCCCCAAAGAGATTGCTCCTTTTAATAACCTGGCAATCGACAAGCCGCTTGCTATAGGGCAGCTGATCAGGATCCCGCTATCAGCTTCCAATTTCGCTCAATCGCCTTCCAAGGCAGCGGATGAATTGTATGTTCCTGTATTCCATGTAGTACAAGACAAGGAATGGATGTACCGTTTATCAGTTAATTACAAAACGCCGGTGGAGAACCTGGAGAAATGGAACAATATCACGAAGGATCAAGTAAAGCCGGGGATAAAGATGATAGTAGGTTATCTGAAAGTAAAAGGGCAATCTTCTCTCGCCTCGAGGGGCTCATCCACAATGAAGAACATACCGGCAGATATAGCGTCTGGAACCACTCGCACTGAAACACCAGCGTCCACTACTCCTGCTAAAACAACACCGGCAACCACGAGGCCTGAACCGGTTCAGCAGGGAACGACTGTTTCAACGCCTGCTGCAACAAATGCTACTACTGTAGCTTCAGCTCCCGAAAAGAAACCTCAGCAGGCGAGGAACGAGGTCAGCGCTAGCGGAGGGGGCTATTTCAGATCTATGTACGGACAGTCAGGTAAAAGCGCAGCCGGAACTGCCGGCGTTTTTAAAAGCACCAGTGGTTGGCAGGATGGGAAGTATTATGCGCTCATGAATAATGTACCCGTGGGCACTATTATAAAAATATCTCCTTCCTCCTCATCTGATAAAGCAGTGTATGCTAAAGTACTAGGCTCGCTTGCAGAAATGAAAGAGAATACCGGGCTAAGCATACGGCTAAGTGATGCTGCTGCTGCGCAGTTGGGTACCGCTGATATAACTAAATTTCCGGTAGAAGTCAGGTATTGAAACGATATCCTCTCAGAAAATCTTCTACGTCCATTCGTTTCTTACCTTCCAACTGAAGCTCAAGTAGCGAGATCAATCCGTCCGCGGTAGCGAAATGGATATAGGTCTTTTGATCCGTTTGCATAATGCCAGGAGGCACCTGGGCAGAGAGCTCTATTTTCTTTGCTCTAAAAATCTTCAACGTCCTCCCTTCCAGCTCGGTAAATGCCGCCGGAAAGGGCGACAAGCCACGTATAAGGTTGAAGATTTCTGCTGTTGGCTGGTTCCAGTCGATTCTGCAGGTGTCTGTAAAGATCTTGGGGGCATGCCGAAGCGTGGTTTTATCACCAATACCTGTTTGCGGTTGTTCTTTGAGTGTTCCTTCAGCAATACCTTTCACTGTTTTCACCAACAGCGCCGCTCCAATTTCTTTCATCCTGTCGTGTACTTCACCCGCCGTTTCATTCTCACCTATTGAGAATGCCTCTTGCAGCAGGATATCTCCCGTGTCTATTTCATGCTTTAATCGAAAGGTAGTTACCCCGGTTTCTTTTTCCCCGTTAATTACTGCCCAGTTAATAGGGGCGGCACCGCGATACTGAGGCAGAAGGGAGCCATGCACATTCAACGTGCCAAAAGGAGGCGTATTCCATACGATCTCTGGCAACATGCGAAACGCCACCACTACCTGCAAATCTGCTTGAAGGGCTGCAAGTGCTTCAATAAAATCCGGGGCTTTCAATCGTTCAGGTTGCAGCAACAGAAGATTCTTTTCCACTGCATATTTTTTTACCGCACTTTCGGTAACTTTCATGCCGCGGCCCGCGGGTTTGTCGGGTGCTGTAATTACACCCACAACGAGAGCACCTGACTGCACAAGAGCATCGAGTGAAGCTACCGCAAACTCGGGTGTTCCCATAAATACAATCCGCAGTTCATTAAAGTTTTTCGCCATCAGGTAAATATAAAACAGCAAAGATACTATCTGCATTACTCGAAATCGGGATAGAGCAGGTACTTCTTGCGGATCTTTTTAAACTGATTGAGGCCCGGCTCCCAACTCTTGCGGATGGTGGTCTCAGTACTGCCATTCTTGATCTGCTGCATCAGCATATCATTGCCGGCAAGCAGGTGCAAGAAGTTATTAGCAAGAAAGAAATTCTTTTTATCAGGAAACAATTTATAGGCCTGAAACAACCATTTAAGCTGCAACCTGCCATTGATTTTTTTCAAGGCAGACTCCGGTGTTCCTGAAAGATCCCATCCATAACATACCTTGTTGACCAGCTTCGGGTTCTTCGCGCCTTCTTTACTTACCGGGGTAAACTTCACCATCGTTTTAGGTAAAGAGGGATGGCCGAAAAGCATAAATGGTTTGTCTGTACCACGGCCTTCGCTCAGTACCGTCCCTTCAAAGAAACAGGTTGAAGGATATAGATAGATGGAAGCCATGTCCGGAATGTTGGGAGATGGCTTAACGGGGAGCGTATACTTGCTTTTATGCGTGTAATTAACGCAGCTTATAACCTTAACATCGGCTTTTTTATATACAGGGTTAGTGTTTGCAGTAGAATCTATCCAGCCTTCCCCAATCAGCATCTGTGCATATTCTCCTATCGTCATGCCATACACTACGGGTACGGGTTGCCTGCCTATGAATGATTGAAATTTCTTCTCTAGTACCGGGCCGTCCACATAAAAGCCATTCGGATTGGGCCTGTCAAGTATAATAAGTGGCTTCTCATTTTCAATCGCCGCTTTTATATAAAACTCGAGAGAAGAAATATAAGTATAGAAACGAACGCCTATATCCTGAATATCGAAGATCATAATGTCTACATCGTCGAGGTCTTCTTTAGAAGGAGCATTTTTCTTTCCATAAAGGGAAACAACGGTTATACCAGTTTCAGGATCCTTCAGGTTCGCTACCCTTTCACCCGCATCAGCAGTACCGCGAAAGCCATGTTCAGGGGCAAATATCTTCACTATATTAACTCCTTTCCCGCGAAGAAAATCAACGAGGTGTTGATCGCCCACAGTAGAAGTTTGGTTCGCGAAAATTGCTACCGATTTATCCTGAATCATCCGCATATACTGATCGATCTGCGTAGCACCGGGAAGTATGGGTTTACTGCTGCCGGGTGGTGTTTGAGAAAAAGCAAAACAAGGGTAACATAGCTGGCCAAACAGCACGGCAAACAACAGAGAGAGCAGATATTTCATATCATATTTATTGAAGAAAGTATAACAAATTTCCTTAAAAAAATTAACTATTTAGCATTACCTTGCTGGTAAAATAATATTTAAATTCTCTTAAATGCAACAAGTAAAGAGCGGCGACACAGTAAAGGTACACTATCATGGTCGTCTTACAGACGGTACTACTTTTGACTCCTCCGAAGGGCGCGAACCGCTGGAATTCGAAGTAGGAAGTGGTATGGTAATAGCCGGGTTCGATAATGGCGTAACCGGTATGGCAGTTGGCGATAAAAAAACATTGCAGATCCCTGCTGAAGAAGCGTATGGTGACAAAAACCCGGAGATGATCGTGGAGTTTCCCAAGTCGCAGTTTCCTGAAGATATGGAGCCTGAAGTTGGCATGAGTCTCAATATGACCAATGGTGGCGGACAGGTAATTCCCGTGGTGATTGTAGATGTAAAAGATGAATCGGTTATTCTGGATGCAAACCATCCGCTTGCTGGTGAGGCGCTTACTTTCGATATAGAAGTAGTAGAAATCAGTGGAGCTAAGCCACTAATTATCACCTGACACTTATAGAATTAGAACAAAGCTTTTTTTGAGAAACAGGCGTATGTAAAATACTTACCTCAGCATCAAAAAAAGCTTTTGCATTTACAAGCCCTTTTATTTTCGGCAGCAATATTTCTCAACCGCTTACTTTACCGCATGTTCAATACTTACTCATTTACCGTAGTAGAGCGCTTTATGCGCTATGTGCAAATCGATACACAGTCAGACCCTCAATCCACTACGTTCCCTTCCACTGAAAAGCAGAAAAACCTGTCGCGCATTCTCGTAGCAGAACTAAAGCAGATGGGGCTCAGTGATGCAGATATGGATGATCACGGTTATGTGTCTGCCACTATTCCGTCTACAGCGGATAGCGATGTACCTGTTATTTGCTTTTGCAGCCATATAGACACTGCTCCGGATTGCAGCGGCAAAGATGTAAAACCGATATTGCATAAAAACTATGATGGAAGCGACGTCATTCTTCCCGACGATCCCTCGCAGATATTAAAGGTAGCCGATTATCCATATCTTAAAGAGCATCTTGATCAGGATATCATTACAGCCAGCGGCCTTACACTCCTGGGAAGCGATGACAAGTCAGGCGTAGCCATTATCATGGATCTGGCCCTCTTTCTCATCACCCATCCCGAAGTAAAACATGGCATTATCAAAATTCTCTTTACTCCCGACGAGGAAGTAGGAAGGGGTACAGAGAAACTGGATCTCGCAAAGCTGGGAGCGCAATTTGGATACACGCTGGATGGAGGAGAAGCCGGTAGCCTGGAGGATGAAACCTTTAGTGCCGATGGTGTCGTTATCACTATCAACGGGGTGATAGCCCATCCCGGATATGCCAAGGGCAAACTAGTGAACGCTATAAAAATAGCAGGGGAAATCGTGAATGCTTTGCCGGGTAATAGACTATCGCCGGAAACAACAGAGGGTAGGGAGGGCTTCGTTCATCCCGTACGTATCAGTGGCATTGCTGAAAAAGCGGTGATCGAATGTATCGTGCGCTCCTTCCATAACAAGGGCCTGGAGGAGAATGAGGCGGAACTGCTTGCTATTGTGGAAGCAGTAATGAAAAAATATCCACAGGCCTCTATGGATTTCAAAGTGCAGGAGCAATACCGGAACATGAAGAAGATACTCGATCAGCATCCTCATGTGGTATCACACGCCGAAGAAGCTATTCGTCGCGCAGGGCTTACTGTAAAGAAGGAAAGCATCCGGGGCGGCACCGATGGCAGCCGCCTGAGTTATATGGGGCTTCCCTGTCCTAACATCTTTACAGGAATGCAGGCCATTCATTCAAAACTAGAGTGGATAGGGGTGAGGGATATGAAGAAAGCCGTGGAAACCCTGGTGCATTTATCAATGATTTGGGCGGAATAGCTATTATAAGATTCTCAAAAATTATTGTATTATTGTGCTCACTCCAAACCCAAATTTCACTGATGAAAAAGAACCCTCTTTTACTTCTTTTGCTATGTACGCATTTTTTCGTTTCCGCCCAATTTAAAACAATGGCCGAAGGCGAAGTCTTCAGAGAACCTGAATCAGGCTTTGCGAAGATCGTTCAGCTTAAAAATGGTTATACCATCTTCTGCCATGTAGAGAACAAAGATGGAATTGATCTCAAGATTTACGATAAAAATCACCGGTTAAAAGCGGTAAAGCACCTGGAGCCTAATTACGGTAAACTTAAGGGAGGTTCCATAGAAGGGATATTTGAGATTAAAGGTGACCTGGTGCTTTTAATTAGTGAAATAGACTCAAAGTCCCCAACATTATACAGATTAATTATCGATGCTAATAATGGCAACTTAAAAAAGGAAGAGACGATTGCTGAATTGATTAAAGTAACTTACCTTAAAAAATATGCCCTGGCTTTTGGAGTGTCTAATCCTGAATTTTATGTGAGAAAGGATCCTGACAGCGAGAACTATGCTGTTGCCTTGTTCAATAGCCTGGAGTCGGATAGAAACAAGCGTATTGAAGTTATTTTTTATGGATCTGACCATAAGGAAATCAGCAGGGCGTTCTATACATCGCCCG
Organism: Chitinophagaceae bacterium; assembly: GCA_014380425.1. GTDB lineage: Bacteria > Bacteroidota > Bacteroidia > Chitinophagales > Chitinophagaceae > JADCRZ01. The sequence continues at coordinate 24,881 of JACMJX010000150.1, forward strand.
AAGAGAGATATAAATACATGCGCTATATAGACATGACCGTTATCGGCGATCAAAAAGTTAGCATTCTCGCTTACGCCTATAATACAAGATCAAGCGGAGGCAAGGAAAGTGAATTAGTGATTGCCAATCTTGAAGCTGGCGCGAAGAGTGTAAAAATTACAGAGCTTGATTTTACAAAAGACCGGGTAATAACAAAAGGCATTACAAGATACAATCCCGTTACTAAAAAGGTAGTGATGCTTGCCTATACACAAGAGAATGCAAGAAAAGGAGAATTTTCCTTATTTCTGTCTTATATCGATCCTTTCAGTTCCACTATAGAAAACGCCGTTTCGCCGTTTCCGGAAAAGGCTTACCGAAAAAGCCTTGAAGTATTCGATACTAAAAAGGGATTTCGTGGTGGACCGCAGAATCTCTTTATCAATAGCGACGGAAGCTTCACCATTGTCTATGAGTCATTGACCTTGGAAATGCACACTTCAGGTAGCAATAACTATACTTCTACCAATACCCGCCTCGGTAGCATTGCTGTTTCAAAGTACGACCTGAAGGGCGAAGAGGTAAGCACTTACTTTATACCAAAAGAACATTTGATTCTTGGCACGTCCTTGCCAAGCTTCTATCTTTCCCAAAGAGAAGGGACTGCGCAAGTGCTGGCTGGCGGAAATCAATTCAAGTCTTTCGCCTACCTCAATGGTAAAGATAAATCCTACGTGCTATTCAATGATATCGAGCGAAATGTAGAAACCCTGGAAAAGAAAAATAAACTAACCTGCATTACGGGTGTAGGAGAATGCGATGGGTTTTATTATACATTAGATAGCAAATCTATCATTCCATCCAGAGATTTTGTATTCGGAAAGCCTGATGAAAAGCGGGAACATAATCTGGCAATTTTTTCTATCTCGGATTATGACCGGGATAACAATATATATGCAACCTTGAAATTGGAGAAGGAAGGAAGACAGAAGGGTGTGAAAGTTGTTTGGATGCAACCTCAATAAGATTCCCCTTTTTGATACCAACTTAATTATGCATGCTAAAATGCATAATCAGGTTGGTATCAAAATTTATTCTTCCACATCATGCTCTCAATCGGCTTTTCCGGCTGTCC
>JACMJX010000151.1 GCA_014380425.1 Chitinophagaceae bacterium
AAGCGCTCGATAAACAGGAACCTGCAATGGCATCGCGGGCTTTTAATGAAGCGCTCGGTATTAAACCCAGCGACCCTAAGGCACTCGCTGAACTTCGAAAAATAAATGCTGTAACCAAAGTTCCGGTAAAGGCAATCGGGAAAGAACGAACCCTCTCCACAAAGGAAACCAGGTTCCGTGATTCGGTTGCACTGGCCGACAATTTGTTTGAATCAGGACTGTATTCAGATGCAAAAAGAATGTATAAGGCTGCCTATAAAATTAAGCCTACCGATATGCATATTTCGAGGAGATTAATTTCTATTGATAGTATTGATGCAAAGCAAAAGTTAGCGATCAGTGATGCAAAAAAAGATTCGTTGAATGCGATATTGTATAATAGGGAAATGGAAAGGAAAAATATGGCGCAGGAACGTGCTGCCCTGAAACAATCCGGGCTCAACAAAAAGCTGGAAGAGGAAGCCGAAAACAAACAATACATTTTGGCCATCCGGCAGGGATATGCCGCGCTGAAAAATGAAGACTACCAGGTTGCCAAAGATCACTTCACACAAGCAAGGAAATTGAAGCCGAACGAAATGTCACCTTTAGAGCAATTGGAAATTATTAACAGGAATTTGGAAGAGATAGAAAATAACAGGATATATGAAAGTTTTATTCATCTTGCCGACAGTTCTGCATTCACTGCAAAGGATTATTTGAGTGCGCTTAGATTCTACGACTCCGCACTTGTCATCAAACCAAACTTTAGTTATCCAAGGAAACAGAAAGTTGTGGTGAAGACTAGTTTGCTCAAAAGAGATTCAACTTTGGCAGCACAGAAGAGTGAAAAAATCAGAACTGCAAAATACCACCAGGCCATGATCGCCTACCGTAGTGCAGATACAGCCAGACTTGAAAGAAAATACGAAAGAGCGTATATGGGATATAGTGAGTTCCTTCAGTCACTCGACACCCTGGATATGAGTAAACACCACGCTTCTCAACTTTATCATATTAACCTGGCCAGGGATTTTTTAAAACGATTAGAGGAGTATAAGCCGAAGCCACAAGTGCAGGTGGCAGAAGTTCAACCTGCAGAATCGAACAAAAAGAAAAAAAGAAACAGGCGGGGATAGTGCAGAGTAAAGTTTTTTGCCACTAAGACACAAAGGCACGAAGTAACACGAAGGGCGCCTTAGATGATTCCATCCGCTTCTGTCAACTGTCAACTTCTTCCGGCCAACGACCAACGGCCAACGACCATCGTTTCTTTCTGTCAACTGTCAACCGTCAACAGTCAACTTTCTTCCGGCCAACGGCCATCGGCCATCGGCCATCGTTTCTTCCGTCAACCGTCAACTGTTCACTACAGCTCCCGATTGGGATGCATGCACTGCTTCCAGTATACGCAGATGGTTAATAGTTGTTCTTTAATTCCTTCATATGTTCTTGCTTTTTGGTAGAAGCCCTGCACTTCCATGTCATAAGCTTCATTTACTATTTCCTGGCTAACGATGGCTGTGAAAAATATAAAGGGGATAGATTTCTTCTTCAATACCTCGTTTCCGCAGATCCGTTTTCTAAACGAAAGTCCATCTATGGTCGGCATCCTGATATCGCAAAGAATAAAAAAAGGCCTGTGTGTAGTATGCAGCAAGTGCTCATAAGCATCATGTGCTGATGGAAAAAGTTTTACTTCGTTTGTAACTCCTATATCCTTGATCGCATCACGAATAATTTCGGCGTCATTCGTATCATCCTCCACGACAATGATGGGTCCGTGTAATGCCATGACTTGGGTTTAGGTTAAATTTTTTCTCGTAAATTCCTCGGGTAAAGTAGATTTGAAGTCGTGCTGTTTATCCGGCAATATTATACAAAATACCGATCCTGCGCCCGGCTTTGATTCCGCATAGAGATATCCGTGGTGGTTAGCTACAATTCGCCTGCACAATGCCAGGCCAATTCCAGAGCCGGGGTAAGATTCTCTACCATGCAAACGTTTGAACACTTCAAAGATCTGGTCTGCGTATTTACTATCGAAGCCAATACCATTATCCGCGATGGATATGCAATGATATTTTCTGAATTTCTCGGGAAATTCAATATGCTGTTTAACTTCCTCTTCGCTTAGCATGTTAGCAGTAATGAGAATCTGGGGGTTTTTATCCGGACTACTAAACTTCAGTGCATTATTGATGAGGTTATAAAACAGCTGGTTCATTTGAAGGCCTACCGCTTCAATGGTCGGTAGGGCTCCTATTTTTATATCTGCACTTTTTTCCTTGATCAGTAGCTCAAAGTCGTCGATTACTGCAGTGGCAATTTCGAGAAGGTCGATGGGCCTTTTCAACACATCTGTTTTGAGTAATCTTGAAAAGTCCAGCAGGTTATTGATCAACATAGACATGCGTTCTGTAGACTTGCTGATCTTTGTAATGACTTCTTTCGACTTTTCAGGAAGCTGCTCCTGTTTGGTGAGCATACTGGAAAACATCATGATCTTACGTAGTGGCTCCTGCAGGTCGTGGCTGGCCACGTAGGCATATTGAGCAAGCTCTTCATTAGAATGAATGAGAAGCCTGTTGCTGTCTTTCAATTCGTCGTTAACCTCCTGCAATTCTTTTGTGCGTTCCACCACCTGTTGCTTCAGGTTCTGTTGTAAAAGCCTTTGCTCTGTAACATCCAGGGCGGTGCCTATCATTTTATAAGGTTCGCCTTCAGCAGTAAATATCATTCTGCCCTGCGCATGCACGATTCGTTTTCGGCCGGTTTTTAGGTGCCTGATGCCATACTCCATTTCCAACAAGCCACCGCTGTCGGGATGCATGGCCTTTCCAATGGCAAGTTTAACCGCCTCGCGGTCCTCCGCTTCAATAAATGGAATATCTTCTTTCACGTCAAGCGCATCGGCAGAAATGCCAACCCACTCTTCCATTCTTTCAGAATAAGAAATAGTGCGTTTAACCGGGTCTATACTCCATGTAGAAAGTTCTGCAAGTTCTATGGCACCCCGGAGGGAAGCCTGGGTTTCTTCGAGGTTTTGTCTTGCCTTAACCGAATCTGTTACATCAATAGCAATATCCAGGATCGCATACACTTTTCCTTCGGCATCAAATAGCGGAGTATAGGTAATGTTATAGTAATTATAGGTCATGACGCCCTGCTGCACAATGTTTACCTGCGAACCAAAACTTTGGAACATCTTCCCGGATGTATAAACCTCATCCAGAATTTGTAAGAAGGTCTGGCTTTCGAGTTCAGGCATCACTTCACGGAGTGGTTTGCCCACGATATCCGATCCTTTTCCGACGATGTCGATAAAGGACTGGTTAGGCAATTCCACAACCAGGTCTCTACCCACAAATAGCCCGATGCCTGCTGGCGCAGTAGCTATAACAGAACGAAGTTTAGCCTCACTCTCCTCGAGTTTTTTTCTTGCGATTACCTGGGCGGTAACATCAACAGCAATGTGGATGATCGCATACACCTCTCCTTCT
>JACMJX010000152.1 GCA_014380425.1 Chitinophagaceae bacterium
CTGAATTCTTGGGGCGTGCCGACAACATCTCTTATATGCACAAAGAATATCCGCTTCCCGCTTCCAAACTCTCCAATGAGGCTCAATACATCTTCGTTCATGGTAGTGTAAGTTCCCTGGCAGAAAGTAAGGCCATGAGAGGGACTTGCCGAAAGCGATAGTGCGTTTCTGATGGCGGCAGCCGAAATAAAGATTCTGCCGATACCATTTATAGGGCTTATCGGGGGATCGTCGGGATGGAGCGCCATTCGTACTCCGCTTGCTTCAGCTACAGGCATCACCCGCTCCAGGAACCATTGATAATTATCCCAAATCTGCTGTTCGCTCACAGGAGCATATTCGTTATCCGGCTCCTTTAATGCTGCTTCGTAAGAAAATCCACTCACCCGTGCACCTCCACGCTCTTGCATTGATGTATGCGTTCGATACCAGCCTGTGTACATAAAATTATAACATAGCAACTTCACGCCCAGCCGGCCCATATTCTCCAACATTAAACAGTACTGCTCCACGTCTTTGTCCCTTCCTTCCAGCCCGAGCTTGATCCTCGTCATATTCATCTGGTCACCTTCAAGGCCTGCCAGGTTAAATCCATTTTCCTGGTAAATGGAACGGGATCTCGCGAACGAATCATAATCCCAGGGGGGCAGGTCTCCGGTTAGTTCAGGGGCCAGTTTAGCTATCGCATTTTCGATCCCCATTTGCCTGCATAGCTGCCATTTCTCATCCGGTTTATTGCCGAAAAACAGGAACGATAACTTCATCATTATGTGGTTTATTTAAAAATAGCCTCCCTTTTCAGTGATCTCCTGAGCTGTTTCACCGGCCTGCACCCAGGTGAATATCTTCTTTTCGTTTTCCTTTATCTCCTCCGCTCTTAGCAGAACCGGATAGGCAATGTTTCTAGGTACCACAAGTACGCCATCCACATCTCCCAGTACCACATCTCCAGGTCTGACGGTGACAGTGTCTACTTGTAATACGGTTTGATAATGGGAGATCAGGCAACGGCCCAGGCTACCGTTAGACGAGCGGTATTTATAAAACACCGGGAATGCGGCTTCGAGGATCTGGTGGGTGTCACGAATACCGCCATCGATACAGGCAGCTTTTACACCCTTGCCTTTTGCGGTAGCGGTCATTACTCCGCCCCAGCTTGTCGCCTGCTCATCTCTGCTTGTTTCCCATATTACAAATGCATCTTCATGCATGGCATCCAGCATTTGAGTCCGTAATTCCATTTCACCCTTTATGAGGGTGTTCGGGGCGCTCTTGACCGTAAATGCAAAGCCTGCAACCGTCTGGTATTCACGTAATGGAAGTATCCGGTTAGGAAGTGCCTGGTTAAGAAGGCAAAACTCACGCAGTACATCGTTCACTGCTCCCGTATATAGTTGCTCGAACCGGGTTAAAAGTTCTTTATCAGGGATTGGGAAAACAACTTGTTCTATAGATTCACGCTCTTTGATTAATCGCTCGAGGTTCATCATACCTACTTCTTTCTTGTACTGGTCTACACTCATAAAACTGTATTTTATTAGATTTTTATTATACTCCTGCGTTTGAAAGAAAACCACCATCAACGGGAACTACTATTCCCGTAACAAAACCGGAAGCCTGATCGTTTATAAGCCAGTTCATGCAGCCTACCAATTCGGGTGCTTCTCCAAAACGCCTCATAGGTGTGTGAGCCAACACACTTTTTGCTCTTTGGGTCTGGCTGCCGTCTTCATTAAACATGATCTTCCTGCTGCGATCATTTAAAAAGAAACCAGGCGCTATTGCATTCACCCGTACATGGGCCGGTGCAAGGTATGCCGCGAGCCATTGGGTAAAATTAGCAATTCCTGCCTTTGCGATGCCGTAAGCTCCTACTTTAGATAAGGGTCTGTAACTATTCATAGAAGCGATGTTTATTATAACACCTTTCTTTTGCCTAGCCATTGCTTTACCGAAAACAAAACAAGGTATTAC
>JACMJX010000153.1 GCA_014380425.1 Chitinophagaceae bacterium
GAGGCAATCTTTTTCCAGGTTAAATCACTCATTATAAAAATTTAAAATGCTTATTCATCCCGCCATTCTTTTCCGGTCAGTTGTATAAAAACATCTTCAAGATTAGCGCTCTTTACTTCTTTCTTTCGCTCGAAACCCGTCTCAAGAAGATCATCGATTAATCTGCCGGGCGTATTGATGGCAACAAGTTTGCCGGAATCTATGATGGCGACCCTGTCGCACAATACCTCCGCTTCGTCCATATAGTGGGTAGTGATGATTACAGTGGTTCCTTTGTTCCTGATATCGCGGATCAGATCCCAGAGGTTTCTTCTGGCCTGCGGGTCGAGACCGGTAGTGGGTTCATCCAGGAATATGATCCTCGGCTGGTTGATAAGGGTGGTGGCAATGGAGAACCGCTGCTTTTGCCCCCCGCTGAGTTCCTTGAACTTGGCTTTAGCTTTATCCTGAAGGTTCACCAATCCGAGCAGTTCCCTGGCATCTGCAGGTCGGTTATACAGTCCCCCGAAGAGGGTAATGAGTTCGGTAAGATTAAGTCCGGGATAATACCCGGAGCTTTGCAACTGCACCCCGATGATCTTTTTGATATCTTCGGAGGAAGTGTCGAGGTTGAGACCATCCACCGTTACTTCGCCGCTGGTTTTTTGCCGTAGTGTTTCTATGATCTCCAGCGTAGTGGATTTACCGGCACCGTTGGGGCCCAGCAAACCGAATATCTCTCCTTCGTATACATCGAAACTAATGCCTTTCACCGCTTCGAGCTCGCCGTATGTTTTATACAGATCTTTTACTGAAATAATGGTATTCATACTAAAGTTATTTAACGGCTTGCCAGTGATGTTCCAGTTCTTCCATCATCGACCTGCTGCCTACAAAAAAGGGAGAGCGCTGATGCAGTTCTGTTGGCTGCACATCCAGTATCCGCTGCCTGCCATCTGTTGCCTTTCCACCCGCCACTTCCGTAATAAACGCGAATGGATTGCATTCATATAATAAACGAAGTTTGCCTTTAGGTTTGTCGGTGGTTCCCGGGTACATAAAAATACCGCCTTTTATCAGGTTACGGTGTACATCCGCCACCATACTTCCTATGTATCGCTGCGTGTAAGGACCACCGTTGGTCTTGTCTTTTTTCTGGCAGGTATCGATGTAGTTACGCGTACCTTCTTCGTACTGGAAAAAGTTACCATGGTTCACTGAATATATTCTTCCTGATTCGGGGCATTTGATGTCGGGGTGACTGAGGCAAAATTCTCCAATGGACTGGTCGAGGGTGAACCCGTTTACTCCCCGCCGCGTGGCGTATACCATCATGGTACTGGAACCATAAATGATATATCCTGCGGCCACCTGCTTTTTGCCGGGTTGCAGAAAGTCTTCCCGGGTGCAGGGCTGGCCTTTGGGACTTATCCTTGGGAAAACGCTGAAGATGGTGCCTATCGATACGTTTACATCTATATTCCCACTGCCGTCCAGCGGGTCGAACAACACCACGTATTTGGAATGATTGCTTATTTCGTCGTCGAAGATCACAAAATCGTCCATTTCTTCACTGCCGATACCGGCGCAACTAATGCCGTGCCTCAGTACGCCCATAAACTGGTTATTGGCAAATATATCGAGCTTTTTAACATCCTCTCCCTGCACATTCACGGTGCCGTAATCGCCCAGGATGTCCACCAACCCGGCTTTATTCACTTCTACATTAATGCGCTTGGCAGCCAGCCCGATATCCCGCAGCAGACGGCTCAGTTCACCGGTGGCATGGGGGAAGTCGCGCAGTTGCTGGATAGTGAATTCATCCAGCGTCGAAATTTTCCGGTTTATGGTGCTCATGCGGCAATTTTTGTGGTACAAATATAAGGGTCAGCTATATTTGCTGACAATTTAATTAGCCCGCATGAAAGTGTATAAATTCGGAGGCGCAAGTATAAGAGATATAGAGAGAATTAAACAAATGGCTGTTATTACCCGGAGCACATCCAGCGGTAAGACGCTGATAGTGATATCCGCAATGGGTAAAACGACCAATGCATTGGAAAAAGTGGCAGAGGCTTTTTATGACAAACGCCGCGAAGAGGCTATAACCCTCTTCAATACCATCAAAGAGCAGCATCTTACCATTGCGCGGGAACTGCTGATTAAAGAATACCCGCAAGCGGCTGAACACCTTTCCGGCTTTTTCACCGAGATAGAATGGCTGCTTCATGATAACCCCGTGCAGGAATATGATTATTACTACGACCAGGTAGTATGTATCGGTGAAATGCTTTCATCGGCCATTATAAGTGCTTACTTTAACCAGGAAGGTATTATGAATAAATGGGTGGATGTACGTGATATACTCCGTACAAACGATACCTTCCGGGAGGCAGTGATCGACTGGGATATTTCCCTGCAAAGAACGGCTGATACATTGAAGCCCCTGTTTGGCGAAACGGATATTGTTATAACTCAGGGCTTTATAGGCTCCACCGATGAAAACGAAAGCACTACCCTCGGCAGGGAAGGCAGCGATTATACGGCGGCCGTATTTGCCAATATGCTCGGTGCAGAAAGTATCACGCTATGGAAAGATGTAGCGGGTGTAATGAGTGCCGACCCCCGGGAGTTTCCGGAGGCCGTACTGTTAAAAGAACTTACCTACCAGGAAATGACGGAGATCGCGTATAACGGGGCTAAAATAATACATCCCAAAACGATAAAACCCCTGCAGGATAAAAACATTCCAATGTACGTGAAATGTTTTCTTGACCATAGCCTGCCAGGCACTATCATTAAAAACAACAATTAGCTATACATTTCCTCCCTGAGTACTTTAATTCGTTCATCTGCCAGGTATTCATCATATGTCATCAGCTTATCGATGATGCCTTTTGGCGTAAGCTCGATGATCCGGTTAGCCACCGTTTGCATGAACTGGTGATCATGCGTGGTGAGCAGCACCACGCCGGTATAAGAAACCATACTATCATTAAAGGCAATGATACTTTCAAGATCGAGGTGATTGGTGGGTTCATCCAGCATCAGCACATTGGGATTCTGCAGCATCATTTTACTGATCATGCAGCGCACTTTTTCTCCCCCGCTCAGCACATTCGTTTTCTTCAGTATTTCATCGCCGGTAAATAACATTTTGCCCAAAAAGCTGCGCAGGAAATCTTCATCCACGTCTTTAGCCGTAGGTGGTACGTATTGACGCAGCCAGTCCATCAGGTTAAGCTGACTACCCTCGAAATACTCGTTATTATCATTGGGAAGATAGGCGGTGGTGACTGTCGTACCCCATTCATAAATGCCTTTATCCGCATGTACCCTTCTATTGATCACTTCAAAAAAAGTAGTAAGAGCCAGCGGGTCGCGACTGATGAAAGCAATTTTATCTCCTTTCTGCACATCGAACCGCACCTTACTGAAAAGCGTCCTGTCTTCCGTTTTTTTAGTAAGATCTTCCACTTTCAGTATCTCGTTGCCCACTTCTCTTTCCTGTTTGTATATAATACCAGGGTACTTTCGGTTACTGGGTGTAATGTCTTCAAATACCAGCTTATCCAGCGCTTTCTTGCGCGATGTGGCCTGCTTGCTCTTGGAGGCATTGGCACTAAAGCGCGCGATGAAATCCAGCAGGTCCTTCTTTTTATCTTCTGTTTTTTTATTCTTGTCGGAAGCCTGCCGGGCGGCCAACTGCGAACTTTCGTACCAGAACGTATAGTTGCCGGTATACACTTTTATCTTGCACTTGTCGACGTCGGCTACATGCGTACATACTGCATCCAGGAAGTGACGATCGTGACTTACGACCAGCACTATATTTTCATAATCGGCCAGGAAGTTCTCCAGCCAGGAGATCGTTTCCACATCGAGGTTATTGGTAGGCTCATCCAGTAGCAGAATATCCGGATTACCGAACAGGGCCTGTGCCAGCAGCACTCTCACTTTCAGGTTGGCGGCTATGTCTTTCATAAGCGATTGATGCAGATCGTCATCCACGCCCAGTTCGCTTAAAAACGTAGCGGCATCGCTCTCGGCCGTGTAACCACCCATTTCCCCGAACTGTTCTTCGAGCTCTCCGGCCTTAACCCCATCCGCTTCGGTAAAATCTTCCTTAGCATACAGCGCATCCCGCTCGTGCATCACTTTCCACATTTTTTTATGACCCATCATCACCGTATTCAGTACCGTTTCGTTGTCGAAAGCAAACTGGTTCTGGTTAAGCACTGC
>JACMJX010000154.1 GCA_014380425.1 Chitinophagaceae bacterium
GCGCAATTACAATTTTCTGAATTTCAGAAGTGCCTTCTCCAATAGTACAAAGCTTACTATCGCGATAAAATTTTTCTACAGGAAAGTCTTTCGTATATCCGTAACCTCCAAATATCTGTACTGCATCTGTCGCAACCTTTACAGCCGTTTCGCTTGCAAAATACTTTGCCATGGCCGACTCCTGCGTTACGTGCTCACCCCGGTTTTTAAGATCTGCAGCTTTCATTGTAAGCAGTTCCGCAGCCATAATTTCGGTAGCCATATCCGCCAGCTTAAAAGAAATACCCTGGAAATTACTGATGGGCTGGTCGAACTGATATCTCTCTTTTGAATAACTAAGGGCAGCTTCGTAAGCTCCTTTAGCTATACCCAAACTTAAGGCAGCTATCGATATTCTTCCACCATCCAGCACCTTCATGGATTGTTTAAACCCATCTCCTATATTACCAAGGCGGTTGCCGTCAGGTATCCGGCAATTATCAAAGATCATTTCAGCAGTTTCACTGGCCCGCATACCGAGCTTATTCTCCTTCTTTCCACCAATAAACCCTGCTGTTCCGCGTTCTACTATAAAAGCAGTTGCGTTATCTCTTGTTCTCGCTTCTCCCGTTCTGGCGATCACCACAGCAACATCTCCCGATATACCATGCGTAATCCATGACTTGGTACCGTTCAAAACCCATTCTTCACCATCCTTCAAAGCCGTACATTTCATATTACCCGCATCGCTTCCGGTATTTGCTTCCGTAAGCCCCCAGGCCCCTATAAACTCCGCTGTAGCCAGCAGAGGAAGGTACTTTTTCTTCTGTTCTTCACTACCGAATAAAAGTATATGACCCGTACAAAGTGAATTGTGTGCCGCAACACTCAATCCTATAGAACCACAAACTTTAGAAATCTCCTGTATGATCGTCACGTATTCCTGGTAACCAAGACCAGAACCTCCATACTCTTCAGGAACCATTACTCCCATTAAACCCAGCTTGCCCAACTCCTTGAATACATGTACCGGAAACTCTTGCGACTCATCCCATTCCATAACAAAAGGCCGAATGTGCTGGTTTGAAAAATCTCTTGTCGTCTGTCCTGCCTGTTGTGTGATCTCTGAAGTCGTAAAATTCATAAAAAGCAAGCAATCGTCATCTATCAGATAAGCTGATTGCTACTGCAATATACATAGTTTTCTTAAAAACTAACGATTGTTAGTAATATTTTTTTATCTTTCTATTACGAGATAATGCACTAGTTTTTCATACAGCTCCGGCGTTATAACATCAATGTGTAGCAGGTCTGAAAGTTTCTTAAAATCGCCATGGCTGTTCCTGTATTCCACGATAGCATTGGCGAGATTCCACCGGAAATAGGGATGCTGCCTTAATGATTCCTTATCCACTGTATTGATGTTTATCAAAGCAGGAGGCTTTTCTCCCAATTTTAATTTAGGGCTAATCAGGGTAAAGGTAGAGTCAGGTAACCCGTACGTTTCTGCTACCTGATCTATGCTATAGAATCCCCCGAGCTTATTACGGAAACTGATAATTCTTGCAGCCAGCGTGGGGCCTATACCTGGCAAAGGAAGAAAATCGGCGGTGTCGGCAGCATTGATATCCACAACTGCTATTTCCGGCCTTGGCCTCGATGCCGCTGCTTCCCTATGCTCAGGATAATTATCGTAATTACTATTCGGGCTACGCCTGTAGTTGCTATTATAATACCTCCGTGGCGGATACCTACGGTAATTCGTTTCCGCATAATACTTCTGCCGGTACACCGTATCCGTAAAAGCTCGCAGCCGGGTTGCTTTTTCAACGAACACGCTATCTTCCCGGATGGAGCTGTTGCGTGGTGATTCAGGCACCACCAAGGGTATAACAAAAAACAACGCGACGAGTGCCATCAATACCAGCACTGCATTTCTTTCCCTTATAGTGAAAGAAAAATAATCTTTCAGAAACCTGTTGTTCATAGCAGCCTTTAATGCAAACTAAACTCAAGCAACTGACACAAAAGAGTACA
>JACMJX010000155.1 GCA_014380425.1 Chitinophagaceae bacterium
CATGGCGGATGATATGGAGCGCTATCTTGACTATTTAAACAATTATTCGGTGGTACAAAGAGATAAAGCGATTCAAAAATGGAAAGACCGTATTATTTCATTCAGAACACTTATGCAAACGGTCAACTAGATCCCTCTGCCGTACTGGCTTCCAGCTTCTTATTCCATTTCTTGAGAATACATCATGCCCGTTAGAATAAGCCCAAATCCTTATTCCATAAGGCTTATAGCGATTTCTGTACAAGTAAAAAAATGATAAAAAAGTTCTACTGCATATAAAAACCGTCTATATTTGCTAGACTTTAATTTTAAAATCAATTAATATGAACAAAGCTGAATTGATCGCTAAGCTTGCTGACGATGCAGGCATCGCAAAAACTCAGGCAAATGCTGCTTTAGATTCTTTTATAGAAGCAGTTACGAAAACATTAAAAGGCGGTGGTAAAGTTACTCTGGTAGGCTTTGGTACTTTTTCCGTATCGAAAAGAGCTGCGCGTAATGGCCGTAACCCTCAAACAGGTGCCGTGATCAAGATTAAAGCAAAGAAAGTAGCGAAATTCAAAGCTGGTAAAGAATTGTCGGCAAAAATGTAATGCTGGTACCTTACTCCGGAAGCCGCCTCAATCCCTTGATGCGGTTTTTTTATGGCCGGGATAGTAATACCGCTCCTTATTTCGATCCATCTCCACAAACATGAAACAGAATGCGCAGTTTCGAATAAATTGTTGCACTTTTGCAAACTAATAATATAAACACTATTTAAAAATTTGTATGGGAAGAGGTGATAAAAAAACAAAAAAGGGTAAAATATTCAAAGGATCTTTTGGTAAGTCGAGACCCGCAAGGCCTGAAACAGATGCAAAGAAAGCTGCCGCAGCCGCAGAAAAGAAAGGAGCTTAAGGAAGCAGCTCCTGGTTCAACCCAAATTTGAGAGCGATCGTTGTAAGTAATATAGCGTCACGCTCTCATTAATTATTTATCAAGGAGCCAGCCTTTCAATAGTCCAGTTGCCTTCTTTACCTAAACTATACTGAATCCTGTCATGTAAACGGCTGGGCCTTCCCTGCCAGAACTCTACGGAAACGGGTCTTACAAGAAAACCGCCCCAGTGATCAGGACGCACCAGCAACTTTTCATTGAACGCCAGCTTCAATCGCTTCTCCTCATCTTCCAGCCACTCCCGGTTCTCGATGATCTGGCTCTGCGGCGAAGCCCAGGCTCCTATCCGGCTGCCTTCAGGTCTGCTATTATAGTAAGTATCACTTTCCTCCTCCGTTGTTTTTTCCGTTAAACCGGTAACGCGTACCTGGCGCTCGAGTTCTTTCCAGAAAAACACCAGGCAGGATCGGGGATTTTCACTCAACTGCTGTCCCTTAAAACTGTTGTAATTGGTATAAAACCGAAATCCCTTTTCGTCGAACCCCTTTAACAGTACGATCCGGGCCGAGGGTAGTCCGTCCGCAGATGCCGTAGCAAGAGTCATGGCATTCACTTCGATGATTTCTGCGTTAACTGCTTCTGCCCACCACGTACTGAACTGCAAAAATGGATCAGCAGCCACGTCGTTTTCTAACAAGGAGCGCAATTTATAGTCCTTTCTGATATCGGCTACGGAAATCATAATACTGTTTTTATTGTACAAGCGTACCTATCTTCTCTCCCATCAACACCTTCAGTAGATTACCAGGCTTATTCATATCGAATACAATGATAGGAAGCTTGTTCTCCATGCAGAGTGCGAAAGCAGTCATATCCATCACCTTCAGGTTTTTGGCCATACACTCTGCGAAAGTGATCGTTTCGTATTTTGTAGCGGTAGGATCCTTCTCCGGATCGGCAGTGTAAATACCATCCACCCGGGTGCCTTTCAGAATAACATCGGCTTTTATTTCGATTGCTCTTAGAGAGCCTGCAGTATCTGTAGTAAAGTAAGGATTACCGGTACCAGCTCCAAAAATAACTACCCTGTTTTTTTCCAGGTGGCGCATAGCGCGGCGGCGTATATAAGGCTCTGCTATCTGCTCCATTTTAATGGCACTTTGCAACCGCGTAAACACGCCTTCCTTCTCCAGGGCAGCCTGAATAGCCATGCCGTTAATAACAGTAGCAAGCATCCCCATATAATCGCCATGGGCTCTCTCGATACCGGTTTCAGCTTCATTCATGCCGCGGTAAATATTTCCGCCACCAATAACAATCGCCACTTCAATGCCTAACTCCACCATTCCCTTTACGTCCCGCGCATATCTTGTTAACACTTCAGGGTCCCAACCAAAGTTTTTGTCCCCCATCAACGATTCTCCGGATAATTTAAGCAGAATACGCTTATACTTTGGCGTCATGGTAAGTAATGCCTTTTAAAGTGGCGCTGCGAAGATAAAGATTATTTCTTCTTCTACCTGCTCCATAAACAGGTGCCTGCTTATTTACTGCCCGCTGGGCATTTGCTGCCGTCATGAGTAATTACCCGGTACCTGGTTATAGGTGCAGCGTCGTACAAAAGGCATGAGACGCATTTATCTAAATGTATTTGGTCATTAACGGTTACGTACAGTACACTTCCTACATCATACTTTGGCTTAGCCAAGGACATGAACTCGCAATGGGCAGATACCGTGAATACATTATCGTAAACAACACCGCTTGTTATGTCCTTCCACCCATCCTGTCCTAAACTGTCATTATCAAGTACCTGCATTACAATGCTCGCGCAGGTGATTCTTACCACTTTAACCATCAGGCAAGGAAGTTTTACTTTACCGTCGTCATCATTTTTTCTGCACCCGCAAAACGAAAGAACGAGTATCGTAATGAAATAAAGCATTTTTTTCATATAGTTTTTTTTAACCCTGACTTCTTAAACCTAACGAACGTTGCATGTATATATAGACACAAAAAAAGCCGCCTGTAAACAGGCAGCCTTTATACTTATAGGGTCAGCGAAGGCTTCTTAGCCAAGCGCAATTCTTTTAAATGCGGTAACCTTAAGATCGCTGTCAACGCTCTTCAGATAATCGCCTACACTCTTGCTGCCGTCTTTTACAAAAGCCTGCGCAGTAAGTGTCTGCTCCTTGAAGAACGCATTCAGCTTACCATCGGCGATCTTTGCAATCATATCGGCAGGCTTTCCAGCCATTTTAGGATCGGCAGAAATCTGTTCTGTCACGATAGCTCGTTCTCTTTCCACCGTTTCCGCAGGAACACTTTCCGCATCTACAGCAACCGGGTTCATAGCCGCAATCTGCATGGCAACATCTTTACCCGCCTCTGGTGCTTCCGTTGTAAGTGCAACAAGCACTCCCATCCTGTTGGCACCGTGAATATAAGAAGCCACATAGGGAGCTTCAATGCGCTCGAACTTGGAGATTCCGATCTTTTCTCCAATGCTCGCCAACTTGTCGTTCAGAAGATCGGCAATCTTTGAACCATTGATGGTAACATTATTCAATTCTTCCGCAGACTTAACATTGTTTGATATCGCTGCATCCATGATGCTCTGGGCAAAAGCCACGAAGTCGTCGTTCTTACTTACAAAATCAGTTTCACAACTTAAACAAAGCGCTATGCCCGTCTTGTTATCGGCAGTTGTCTTTGCCAATACAACACCTTCCTTAGCATCGCGGTCGCCACGGAGGGCAGCAACTTTCTGACCTTTTTTACGCAGCCAGTCTACCGCTGCTTCCATATCCCCATTGGTTTCGGTTAAAGCCTTACGGCAATCCATCATACCGGCACCGGTCATCTGACGCAGTTTATTGATATCTGCTGCTGTGATTGTTACAGTTGACATGTAATTATATTTTACTTAATTATTGATTATACGCTTATCTGCCACCACCACCTGGTCTGCGATTGCCACCACCGCCGCCTGGTACACGACGCTTAGGCTGACCACCTGGCCCGCCCGGGCCTGCCCCTGCTCCTCTTGTTCTTCCACCACGTGCCGCTTCACCTTCAGCTTCAGCCTGCAAGCGTGCCGCTTTTCTTTCGTTATCGTCCATGCCGGAATCATCTACATCATCATCCTTGGCAGCCATTCTTTCCGCAAGCCCTTCAGCAATTGCAGCAGTTACATAGCTCGTTACTATAGCGATAGATTTAGTAGCATCATCATTCGAAGGAATCGCAAAGTCCACCTTATTGGGGTCGCAGTTCGTATCCACCATTCCAAAAGTAGTAATACCCAGGCGCTTCGCTTCCGACAAAGCAATATGCTCATGCCCTATATCAACAATAAACAAAGCAGCAGGAATACGGCCCAACTGAGCGATACCACCGAGCACTTTTTCCATTTTATCTTTGTCGCGGCTTAAAGTAAGGCGCTCTTTCTTGGTAACATTATCGAAAGAACCGTCATTCAACATTTTCTCGATGCTCTGCATCTTCTTCACACTCTTACGAATGGTGTTGAAGTTGGTAAGCATGCCACCCAGCCAGCGGTCTGTAACATACGGCATATTAACCCTCTTCGCGCAGTCAGTTACGATCTCCTTAGATTGTTTCTTGGTTGCAACGAACATGATCTTTTTACCACTCTTTGCGATCTGCTTTAAAGCAGCCGCAGTTTCCTGAAGGGCTTCCGTAGTCTTGTTAAGATCGATGATATGAATACCTTTCTTTTCAGCAAAGATGTAAGGCAACATTTTAGGATTCCATTTCTTTTTCAGGTGGCCAAAATGCACACCCGCCTCTAACAACTGCTGCTGTAATGAAGTATTATTTTCCATTGTATTATAAATGTCTTTGTTAGTAAATGATGATTAACGTTTAGAGAACTGGAAGCTTCTTCTCGCTTTCTTACGCCCTGGTTTCTTACGCTCTACTCCTCTCGGATCGCGTTTCAGCAAACCCGCAGCTTTCAGTGCCGGACGGTATTCAGGATTCACTTCTAACAAAGCACGGGCAATGCCCAGCTTCGCAGCTTCGGCCTGCCCCTTTACTCCACCACCCGTAGCATTGATCTTTACATCAAACTTGTCGGAAGACTCGATAGTCTTCAACGGAAGCTCTACCTGGTTCTGGAGATATGCCAGCGGAAAATATACTTTGTAATCTTTGTCGTTGATAATGATCTTGCCCTCACCCTTCGAAATAAATATCCGGGTAACAGCTTCTTTACGACGACCAACAGCGTTCTTTTGCTTTTCCATTATAAGAAATTAGAAGGTTAATGTTTTAGGTTGCTGTGCTCCATGAGGATGCTCAGCGCCTGCATATACAAATAATTTTTTTACCATCTTGCGCCCCAGGCGATTCTTAGGCAACATGCCCTTCACAGCTCGTTCCAGCAGTGCATCCGGACGGCGTTTCAGCAGGTTCTTTGCCGTCTCTTCTTTCTTTCCACCCGGGTAGCCGGAGAAATTAAGATAAATTTTGTCCTCGAGCTTGTTACCCGTAAAAACAACCTTGTCAGCGTTGATAATAATCACGAAATCTCCACAATCGACATGTGGTGTGTAATAAGCTTTTGTCTTTCCGCGAAGAACGGCGGCGATCTTTGCACACATACGACCAACGGTTTGATTAGTACCGTCCACAATATGCCAATTGCGTTGTACGGTAGCCTCGTTCGCATGTTTGGTGGTGAAATGTAGTTTACTCATTGTTATATTTTTTTATGATGCCGCTGCTATCCCAGGGGCTGAAATAAATTGGAGTGCAAAGGTACCCCCTTTAGTAGCGCATTTCCAAGAAAAACAGGGGTTATTTTTAGAGACACCTTTATAACTCATTGATTATCAATAAAAAAATTGATGATCTTTTTTATTGTCAGTATTTTTACAGTGGTCCAACACTCCCTGAGTCTCAGAAAGACATGCATTGAAATCGGTAAAGCAGTTTGCAACCTCTTTTCTGGCGAGTGGCCGGCGGAGCTGCGGCCTGTCGCTGGCTTAGTTCCGGCCTGTTGCTGGCGGAGTTCCGGCGTGGTTGTGTAGGGTTTCCGGCGCGCTGCCGGCTTTATTTAGGCGCTTATTAGTAGTCTTCCCGGCCTACTTGCGGCCTGGGCACTGCAAAAGCCAACCATATGTTTCCTCCTTCGCGTGGTATGATTTTTACG
>JACMJX010000156.1 GCA_014380425.1 Chitinophagaceae bacterium
ATGGAAAAGCAACTGGAAGATCAGAAGAAGCTGGCGGAGGAAATGCGCAGAAAAGCGGAACAGGGCTCCTCGCAACTTCAGGGTGAGGTACAGGAGCTTGCGCTGGAAGAAATGCTGCGAAACACCTTTCCTTTCGACCTGGTGAGCGAGGTGGGTAAAGGAGTACGTGGAGCGGATTGCCTGCTCACAGTACGAAACAATTTTGGGCACGAGTGCGGGAAGATCATTTATGAAAGTAAAAGAACCAACAGTTTTTCGAACGAATGGATCGATAAACTGAAGACAGATATGCGTAGCCAGGGTGCAGATCTGGCGATTCTTGTAACACAAACAATGCCGAAGGATCTTGCTCAGTTCGGCAGTAAGAGCGGCGTTTATATCTGCACGTTTAGTGAAGTAAAGGCACTTACTTTAATTCTAAGGGAGAGTGTGCTCAATTTGTTTCATGCCATGAAAACCCAGGAGAACAGGGGTGATAAGATGCACCTGTTATACGATTATCTAACCGGTAATGAATTTGCAGAGCAGTGGAAGGCTATCCGGGAAGGTTTTATATCTATGAAAATGTCTATACAAAAAGAGCGCGATGCCATGGAAAAGCTGTGGAAGTCGAGGGAGAAGCAGCTGGAGAAAGTATTACTTAATGCCGCACACATCCGGGGATCGATAGAAGGTATTGCAGGTCAGGATTCGGTGAACCTTAATCTACTGGATGATGCAGAGGAAACCGCACTGATAGAATAGCGTTCGCTCGGAAAATTAAAAAGCAAAAGCGCCAATAGGGCTGCTTCTGCTTTATTTATACAAAGAAAATTATCCGGTTTATTTTACTGCTTTAACGATCGTTTTGCCTACGACTTTTCCTGCTTTCGCATAGCATTCCTTGATGCTATTAGTAGGGTCAAAATCCCAATCGCTGCCACCCATCAGTACACCTGAGGCTTTAAGTTCTCCCTTAGCTTTCGTTTTACCTGTGGCAATTTCGATAAAGCTGATCTCAAAAACGCATCTCGGGTTTCTTTTCATAACAACGGCATTCCATCCTGGATCGGTGTTGATGGTCTTAACATAGATCGTATATTTCGCATCGGTTTGTTTTTTTGCAGCAACACCACCATTAGCTTTGTACAGATATTTGGTAATGAGTTCTTCGAACATTGGCTCGTATGTAAGAGCTCTGGAGTTAACCCATTTATCTGCCCAACGCTCGCCTTTACCGGGTTGCTTTTCATTAAACTTTGCTATCTTCTCCTTTTTATAGGTCTCCTCGGTAGCTTCGGCTACCATCATCTTATCATAATTGTATTCAATATTGAATTTCGATTGCCCTGCCAGAAACGACAAATCCAGATCATCGAAATCCTGCGCATGCGCGCCTATGGATAGAACAGCCGTCGAGATCAATAACAAAGTTGTTTGTAAAATCTTCCTCATGAAGTAGTATTTAGGTTTAAAATTGCTCTAAAGTAGTAAAAAATAATTTGATAACGAATTGAATTCAGCTCATTACCCAGGAGAGCACCAGATCTTCGAAAAGTATTGAATAAACATCAAGGTGCTGAGGGCTGCCTTTATCGAACGTAAAGGGAAAGCAGATCCACTGATCTTGCAGCTTTTCAATTCTGCCACTCCAGATCATATGCTCTTTAAAATCAACTTTGCCCTCCCCATACCATTTAAAGGTAGCTTCTTTGGCGCTCCATAGCGAAGCAAGCAGGCTTAAGTCGATCGCGTGTGTTGTTTCCCGTGATCCATAAGCGTTAACAGCAGCGGCATGTTCCTGATCACTTAGAAACTTATACTGCACCCTTTCGATCTTAGCCGATATCGTCTCTATATCGATCCCTACCCGCTTATTGCGGCTTACTATGGCGGCGGCGTAGCGAGCGCAATGAGAGATCGAGAAGTGATATTTTTCGTTTGGTAAAAAGGGTTTGCGCGTGTCTGCTCTTAGAATTTCGGAGAGTGGAAAATCATCGAATAAATAGGGCAGTATATAGCGCCCGGCAAGATGCTGCAAACGTTTGTGAGGATGGGTGACATCTGGATTTGGAGGAACGGCGCTTAGAAAAAAGGACTCATCCTCTTCTATTTTCCAGATAGCTAATTTGGTGAAGTGGTTGATATTATGTTGATAAAATAAGGGCAAATTAGCTTTTTAGCATTTACATTGCAGGTTCCAATTGAAAGTAAGACAAATTTGTAATTTAAGCAATGATATTATCCGACACGCGTATTCTGGAAGAGATCAATAAGGGAACGATTCAAATAACTCCCTATAACCGGGGCTGCCTGGGCAGTAATAGCTACGATGTGCATCTCGGCAGGTGGCTCGCGACCTATAAGGATCATATCCTAGACGCCAAAAAGCACAATGAAATAGCGTACTTCCAAATTCCCGATGAAGGTTTCGTGTTGTATCCACATGTGTTTTATCTGGGTGCTACGGCCGAATATACGGAAACACATGCACACGTGCCGTTTCTCGAGGGAAAGTCGTCTACAGGGCGCCTGGGTATAGATATTCATGCAACCGCAGGAAAAGGGGATGTAGGCTTTTGCGGGCACTGGACGCTGGAGATCTCGGTAAAGCAGCCAGTGAAGATTTATCATGGGATGCCCGTGGGGCAGTTGATTTACTTTCCGGTGGATGGTATTATTGAGGTCAGCTACAATAAAAAGTCGGATGCCAAGTACAGCGGACAGCCGGAAAAGCCGATCGAGAGCATGATGTGGAAAAACAGGTTTTAATAAAAACCGAGCATGCTACCCTTTCTCCGCCCAGATGATAGACAGATGCACCAGGGTTTCCACGGCTTTCTTCATATCCCTCACCCCTATCCACTCTAGTTTTGAATG
>JACMJX010000157.1 GCA_014380425.1 Chitinophagaceae bacterium
GGGGGATCGTTATGAGAGAAAATCCAAGTTTTATTGATTCAGGTGTTATTGAATTATATGTTCTGGGAATGGCAGCAGATGAGGAAATCAGGGAAGTAGAAGAGCGCGCCGCAACTGATCCTTCCGTGCGCGCAGCTATTAATAATTTCAGTATTAGCCTTGAAAAAAACGCTATTAAAAATGCAATTGCACCACCGGCTGTAGTCAAGCCATTTCTTATGGCTACGCTGGATCTGATGGAGCGTTTGGCTAAAGGAGAAACGCTGGGATCACCGCCGAAAATGCATTCAAATTCAAAGATAGCAGACTATGAAGACTGGCTGAACCGGCCTGATATGGCGCTGACACCCTATTTCGAGGGGGTTTATGCCAAAATTATAGGCTACACGCCTAAGATAATTACGGCCATTGTATGGCTGCGGGAGATGGCTCCTGATGAAGTTCATCACAGTGAATACAAAAATTTCTTGATAGTAGAAGGCACCTGTTCCATCACTATAGAAGAAGAAGTACACAATCTGGTGCCGGGGGATTACCTGGCTATCCCATTATATAAAAACCATTTTGTAACAGTGACGTCAGAAGAAGTTTGCAAAGTAATATTACAAAGGGTGGCAGCCTGATGCCACCGGAAGGTATAAGCAGTACAATATAAATTTCCACTATGGTTCGAAAAGTATTCCTTATCGTCAACGCTCTATTGTTTATAATGGGTTCGGTGCGAGGTCAGGTAGAAAAGGGCATTCACCAAAAGACGTTTGACGCATTTGAAAAATATTATAATTCCGGCAGTTACGATTCTGTTTTTTCTATGTTCTCGGGCATAATGAAAACGGCATTACCACTGAACACGACAATTACAAACTTTACAGGATTAAAACAACAGGCCGGACGAATTGTGAAGCGGGAATTCATGAAATATGAGAATGATAATAGTGCACTGTATAAGACTCAATTTGAAAGGGCATTCTTTGCTATAAGTGTTTTGTTAGACGATAGTTTGAAGATAAATAAACTACTGATAGAGCGGTATCAAGAGGATACTTTAGCACAACCGGATCGAAACACAACTACGATCATTCTTCCCTTTAATGATGAATGGACCGTGGTTTGGGGCGGTGATACAAAAGAACTGAACCATCATGTGGAAAACCGTGCTCAGAAGAATGCTTTTGATATGGTAATAAAAAACGGTAATGGCAAGTCGTTTAGAACTGATGGAACTAGTAATTCGGATTATTATGCCTTCGGCAAAGAGCTGTTTGCACCCTGTGATGGGGTGGTGGTTTTAGCTGTTGATGGTGTGAAGGACAATAAGCCAGGAGAAATGAATCGAATGTATTTACCCGGAAATACGGTAGTTATACGCACTGGCAATAACGAATTTTTATACTTTGCACATTTCAAGCAACGATCCATTGAAGTAAGTGAGGGACAAGTGGTGAAGCGGGGTCAACTTTTAGGTCTATGTGGCAACTCAGGAAACTCTTCGGAGCCGCACTTGCACTTTCATATTCAAAACTCCGAGGATGTAAATTTAGCCACGGGAATAAAATGCTTTTTTCATAGGATACTTGTCAACGGCCAGGTTAAAACGGGTTACTCGCCTGTTCAAAACGAAAAAATACGCAATGTATTACGATGACGAGTCATGCCTGAGTAGGAAATTGACACAAAAAAGCCGCTTTTGAAAGCGGCTTTATATATTAATATAACCCTAAGTTGATTGACCTAATAGATCAAAAGCTGTGCCATAATCATCTGTTGAATCAAATTCTTTAAAAAAACTGCTTTTATGGATGATTTACCGGAAAATAATAGTTTCCGCAATTGAAATTTCTTCCAACTTAACATTCGGATTGTCTAGCATGAGTTGATTAATTGCCTGGAAATCGGCGCTTCTCCCTCCGATCTTGAGGACAGTGTCTTTAGTTGGATTTTTTTGAAAGTATTCATTGGTCACTTTCCAGATTACCTGGTAGGTAGCGTTTTCACTAAAAGTTTTCTCCGGTTGCGTTTGTTCTTTAATAAACTCCGTGTATATATCTGGCCATTTAACTTCTTTTAGCCAAAGCCTTACGAAAGCGATTGGTAAATATACGAGGAGGTCGACAGCGTCCTGGTAAGCTATTCGATTATTAATAAGTAGCGTTAAAATTTCATCGTCTCCAGCGTTTGTACTAATTGTGCCGATTAACTCAATAGCTTTCTTTGTATGGGCGGCAAAGGTAGCTATGGATTGAGTATCGCCAGTAACCGGGCTTTGGACGAATGAGGTTTTGAATAAAGTCATGAGGTCAATATTTAAGTGTTATCCTGATCTAACCGGGTACTAATTTTTTCTACAGTAAGGTGCATCATTTTTAGAATATTTGCTTTATACGTAGTACTGGCCCGGCTTTCAGGAAGAAATACGCTGAGACTAGCTAACACCTGCTTATTTTTATAGATGGGGATCGCGAAACCAATAATATGTGTTGGTGACAAAGTTTGTACAAGTCCGTCTTTTCTAATTTTCTGAAGGGCCTTTTCGAGCCCTTCTCTCGTCTGCGTTCCAGGCCATACCTGGGGCTGCGGCAATCCTAGTGCCTGTATTAGATTATCGAGTTCCTTTGGAGAAAGATAGGCAAGTAGTAATCTTCCGCTAGCTGTTTTATATACTTCCGCTTCTATGTGAGTGCGCACCTGCAAGTCTTGATTGCTATGTACTACATGTAGCAGATATCGTTTTTTATTCCTGAGCACTCCTAACAAACATGTTTCATTTAATTGATGGGTAAGTTCTTCCATTGGATCTTTAGCAGAAAGAATCAGGTTTTGATTATAAGAAAGATTTCCTGTAAGGTGGTACGCATTGGCTCCGAGTCGATAACCCTCCTTACGCCCGACGTGTTCAAGGTAATTCTTATAAACAAGCGTCTTTACGATGTTAGCGGTTGTGGGTTGGCTTAGGCCAGCATTTTCGGCGATTCTGATAAGTTGCACGGGCTCTTTTCCATGTTGCGCAATAAATTCGAGAATATCGATAGCTCTTACAATTACCTGAATCATTTATCTTCTTTTGAAAAACCGAATGTAGCTATTTTTCAATAAACGGTAGTGCCTGTAGCGAAGCAAGAAAGGAGGAATGCTACTTAAGCTCATATTGCTTGATGTTGCATAAAAATCTACAAGTTGATTGATAAGATAAAATAATCCAGCTTTTTGGCAAAATATTCTATTTATGCGTTAAAGGAAAGCTTATATTTTTACATAGATAATGTATTTAGTCTTCTTTCTTGCCAAACTAACAAGCGCAGTCATTTATGAAATCATTTTTTACAACTACAGCTCATCACCCCCCTACATCTCCGTAAAATAAGTTTCAACCGTACAGATGATTAAATTGTAGGTGTGTCTGCCAAAAATTTGGCGGTGTTCAAGAAAAATGCTTCATTTACATTATTATTGATTCCTTGTTCAATAATAATTAACTAAAACGATTGTTTATGAGTAAAAAGTCTCCAAATTGCCTGCTTGCAGCGCTCGCTGTATTTTCCGTTCTTCTCTCATTTACATCTTATTCTCAGATTAAAGTGACAGGAGTAATTTCCAATGACAAAAAGGAATTTCTGTCAGGTGCTACAATTAATGAGAAGGGTACTTCTAACAGTACGTCAACTAAACCAGATGGTGCTTTCAACATTACCGTGAGAAACTCTGAATCTGTACTGGTAATTAGCGCAATAGGGCATCTTCCTATGGAAGTAACTGTGGGGCAAAAAACTGAGATTGAAGCAACGCTGGCCTCTACCAACCGAGAAATGGATTCGGTAGTAGTTGTAGGCTATGGAACACAAAAGAAAATCAGCAATACAGGTGCCCAATCTTCAATGTCAGGAACCTTACTTGTGCAGTCGCCGGTTGCCAACATTAGTAATTCCCTTGTCGGTCGCCTGCCGGGCCTGTTTGCTTCTCAAGGTAGCGGTGAGCCTGGTAACGACCAGTCGACGCTTCGTATACGCGGAGTGGGAACGTTCAACGGCAGCCAGGAGCCACTTGTATTAGTAGATGGTATACAGGTGGACAACTACAACAACATCGATCCCAATGAAATTGAAAACGTAACAATTCTTAAAGATGCTTCCAGTACCGCCGTTTACGGTATACGGGGAGCAAACGGGGTTTTAATTATAACTACAAAAAGAGGTAAAGCCGGCCCTGCAAAAGTAGCCTATACATTTAATAACGCGATCAATAGCTTTACAGCTATTCGCGCTCAAATGAATGCTTATGACTGGGCTAATTCTTTCAATCAAGCTATAAAAGCCGATGCCTATCTTACAGGCGGCGCTTATACTCCCCGGTATTCGGATGCCGATCTGCAAAAATACAAGGATGGTTCCGACCCTATTTTTTTTCCGAATGTAGACTGGTATAAGTTGATGTTGAGGAAAAACTCTATTCAACAACAGCACAACTTAAGTATTAATGGGGGTACGGATAAAGTAAAGTATGCGGTTTCTATCGGCATGTTTAATCAGCAGGGGCTTTTTAACAATACGGATTTAAATCCCGATTATGATGCACAGGTCAGGTTCAGGCGTTATAATTTTCGCTCCAATCTAAATTTTACTGTTACCAAACGTTTCAGGATACAAGTGGATATGTCTTCTCAGACCGAGCAGCGCTCAGGCAGCAACGGTGCCACAGCAAGCATTATCGAGTCGATCGCGAGGGCCAATCCCACTGTTGCTCCAGGGGTTGTAGATGGAAAAATAATAGTATTTCCCTCCGGTGGCAATCCACTTGTTGGTTTGTATGAGCCCGGTTATCAGCGTGAATACAGGAATTTTCTGAATGGATCGCTACGTCTCGATCATGACCTTGATTTTATAACTAAGGGTCTGACAACACACATTATTGCTTCCTATCAAAATTTCAATAGCCAGAGATTCGTAAACAGAAAGAATGGGGTGCCGGCAGTAATCCCTTACGTGCCCGTACGGCAGCCTGACGGATCGATCGCTTTTTTACCTCAGGTAACGGATGCTTCTTATGGGTCTGTTGAAACGATCCGTAAAAACAGAAGGATAACGGCTGAATTTGCGATTGACTACAAACGGTCATTCGGTAAACACAATGTTTCAGGGTTGCTCCTTTACAATCAGCAGAAAAACGTAGATCCTACTTATGCATTCCTAGTTCCTAGCGGCTACCAAAGCTATGTTGGCCGGGCGACTTATGATTATAAATCCCGTTATCTTGCACAAGTGGATATTGCATATAATGGAACTGAGAACTTTGCACCCGGTAAACGCTTTGGTACATTCCCTGCATACTCTTTGGGATGGGTAGTTTCTCAAGAGGATTTCTTCCCCAAAAGCGAAATTATTAACTTTCTTAAGTTTAGAGGATCTTATGGCGAAGTGGGAAGCGATCAGATAGGTGCTAATTTCCTTACCTCTAACAACCGTTTCCTTTACAGGCCTACGGCATGGACTTTTATAGGAGGTACGAGGTTTGGAGAAACACCCGGCAGTCTAAATACAGTGCTTGGAGCGTTGGAAGGTCGTGGTTCTAATCCAGATCTTACCTGGGAACGAGCGAAGAAAGCCAATCTTGGCATAGAAATGAGTTTTTGGAAAAGGAAGGTCAACTTAACCGTTGAACTGTTTGATGAGAAAAGGGATAACATTCTTGCAACAAGACAAACAATATCCTCGATTATCGGAGTGCCCATACCGTCCGAAAATTTAGGTAAAATGCAGAATAGAGGGTACGAGATTGATTTGACTCTTAATAATAATCTGGGCCAGTTCAACTATCAGATTAATGCGAACTATTCTTTTGCACGCAACAAAATTCTGTATCAAGATGAAGTTAACCAATTATATGCTTACCAGGCACGCACCGGACAACGCTTTGGGCAGATTTTCGGTTTGATCGACCAGGGGTTGTTCAATACATGGGAGGAAGTGAACGATCCCAAAAGACCGACATACTTGTGGAACAATAACAAAATTCAGCCGGGGGATATAAGATATGTTGATTATAACAATGACGGCAAAGTTGATAATTTCGATCAGGTACCGATTGGGTTTTCGCAGGTACCTGAAATTACTTATGGATTTTCATTGATAGCTTCTTACAAAGGTTTTAGCATATCCGCCCTGTTTCAAGGAGTTAGCAACGTTTCGCTTCCTTACACCAGGCGTTTCAATTCGGCCTTCTTCGATGCGATTCCCTCAGGGGCTGTTGATTATCTAATTGAAAGCTGGACGGAGGAACGATACAATGCGGGATTGCCTATTAGGTTTCCCAGATTTTCTGCAGGATCTAACAGTACTGCTGTCAACAATTATCAGTCAAGCACTTTCTTTCTTGCCGATGCAAGTTACCTGAGATTGAAGAATGTGGAAGTAGGTTACACGATTTCCAGCAGGATTCTAAATAAGGTGGGTATAAGTAGCGCGAGGATATATGCAAATGCTAATAATCTGTATACCTGGAGTAAAGTGTATCCGGGAGTAGATCCTGAAAGCCCTCCTACTCCTACAAATCAGGAGCCGTACCCCCTTGTAAAAACTATTAATACAGGTGTTAAACTTAACTTTTAGAACTAAATGCATATGAAAAATATATTAGCGATAGGCGCTTTATTAAGTATTATCTTAATATCGCCTGCCTGTAAAAAATCAATCGATGAATTTCTGGAAAAAGCACCAGGAGTAGATGTCAACGAAGACATCGTGTTTTCAACCCAGCAGAATATAGATGCTTTCGTAGCTACCTTATATCAATACAGTATGTTCTCGATTCTGCCCGTGAGGATTGATGGAAATGTGATGATCAGCAATCCAGCGACCGGTGCCGCTGCTACGCAGATCGGTACTTTGTCTGCAGCAACGGATGAAGGAAAGAATGAAGGCACTTTTCAGTTTGCCAATAACTGGAATAACGCTACTATTTTGAACAGTAATATTATCGCGTCTGAAGATTACCGCTATTATGCCAGGTGGAAAGCGATACGGATGGCTAACATTATAATCGAGCGGATCGATACTGCACCAGGAGCCGCAGCAGATGAAAATTTTAGAAAATACGTCAAGGCACAGGCAAAGTTTTTAAGAGCTTTATCGAATTTCGAACTGCTTAAGAGGTATGGTGGATTTCCGTTAGTTATGAAGCGCTATGTTTCAGTAGAAGAAGCAGTGCAGCCACGCTCTACCTTTGCAGAATGTGTAGAAGCTATTATTAAGGACTGTGACGAAGCTTTTCCTGACCTTGAATTAACTTATCAGGCTTCGCAGCGGGGAAGAATAACACAGCTCGCAGTTCGTGCTTTGCAATCGCGGACACTGCTTTACGCGGCAAGCCCTTTGTTCAACACTGGAACTCCCTATTTAAGCATGCCAAACGCAGAAGACAACAAGTATATCTGCTACGGTAATTATGATAAGTCAAGATGGACAAGAGCAGCCGATACAGCGAGAGCCGTTTTGGACCTTGCAGCGATGGCAGGCGTATCTCTGGTGGATGTGGCAGGCAATAGAGTACCCAAGGAAGCTAAGGAAAATGTAACTAGTTTTTTAGCTGGCAATTACAGGGTTAGCTGGGAGCGCCAGGACAATAGCGAAATAATACTGGCTGATAAAAGCTCGCTGGCAGCAGGAAATAATTTTAGTTTCCCCTGGCAGCACATTATGCCGGTACCCATGGGAGGATTTTTTGGAGGAACATCGGTTCTTTTAAATTTTGTTAAGAAGTATGAAGATATAAGTGGTAACAAGGTTGTGTGGAATGATGCCGGTGGAGACGACCTGGTAGCAAAATATGCTTCTCTCGATCCTCGGTTCAGGCAGAGCATTGGATATAACGGTTCCCGCTGGAATCCCGCGCACCCTATTATTTCTACCTACGAAGGTGGGCAGCACGCCAGGGGTTGTTTTGGTGGTGCCTGGATGCTGAAGCATTGCCCCGAGGTAATTTCGAACGGCAGTGTATTAGCTTCTATTCCTTTATTTAGATTGAATGAATTTTACCTCAATTATGCCGAAGCGGCTAATGAAGCGGGATCTTCGCCGCCAGCCTCTGCTTATAATGAAGTTAATAAAATACGGACTCGTTCCGGCATGCCAAACTTACCGACAGGCTTAACTACCGATCAATTTCGGGAAAGGGTAAGAAACGAAAGAGCTGTAGAACTTGCGTTCGAAGATCATCGTTTTTGGGATATAAGGAGATGGTTGATTGCAGAAGAAGAGGGCGTGATGAGAGGCGGCATGTACGGCATCAGGGTTAAGCAATTAACTGGAAACGCTTTACGTTATGAGCCATACCTTATTGAAAACCGGTCATTCAATAAGAATATGTATCTGCACCCATTCGATTTGACCGAGGTATTGAAGGGAAACCTTTTACAAAATCCAGGATGGTAAAATGCCTTGTAAGTAAACGCACTTTTGTACACTCTCGTAAATTCAAGACCAGTTAAAATGCAATCAACATATAGAAAAATAGTACCGCTGTTCTTGCTTGCAATAGCAACACTCGGTTCCTACGCTCAAAAAATTGCCGATTCGGCCGTAATTATCCTTCAAGACGAACCAATTATTAATATCGGTTTCAGCAAACAACCGGTGAGAGTATTAACCAGTGCCATATCGACGGTAAAAGGCAGCGATCTCACCAAAAACTTCAACACTAATTTAGGCAATACCCTATACGGCCGAATAGCTGGCCTCACTGTGCGTCAGGCAGGCAACGAACCGGGAAGAAACGCACCGACTATTAATGGAAGAGGCGTTAATACTTTCGGACCTGGAAGTAAGGTATTGATAATCATCGATGGCTTTATTGGGGATTACGAGCAAATGCTGGCGGAAGAAATTGAAGAAATCTCCTTCTTGAAAGATGCTTCCGCCACAGCCATCTATGGAAGTAGGGCAGCTAACGGGGTATTGCTTGTTACTACCAAAAGAGGAAAAGAGTCGCCTTTAAGGGTAACTTTTAGCACACAACATGGCTTCACGCAACCAACAAGTCTTCCAAAATTCCTGGATTCCTATAACTATGCTTTGTTATATAACGAAGCACTTGCTAATGGTGGCCGGCCCGCACGATATACTGAGGCTGACCTGGAAGCCTATAAAAATGGAAGCGATCCGGTGTTTCATCCAAATGTGGATTGGCAGAACGAAGTGTTAAGAAAAACAGCTCCCGTATCCAATTACAACTTAAGTTTCCGGGGCGGTAATAACACGGTCAAATATTTCGTGCTGCTGAATAATATAGGCAATCAGGGTATTTATAGAAACTTTGGAGATCGGGATGAAGAAAGCCGTAACTCTACTTACAATCGGTTTAATTTTCGGTCTAATGTAGATGTCAATCTAAATAAGCGACTGACTGCCACCCTTTTGTTAGGCGGATCGGTAGAGGATCGCGGTGGTGCACGATCTCTGAATACCGATACTATCTTCAATTCACTGTCTGTAATCCCACCGAATGCCTTCCCTATTAGAAATCCGGACGGCTCCTTTGCGGCCAATACGACATATACCAATCCTGTTGCAATTTTAACAAAGACAGGTTATGAAGAATCCAATGGCAGAACACTTCAGTCATCGTTTCGCCTTACTCAGGATTTAGGGATGATCCTAAATGGATTGAGCGTCTCAGGAGCTGTCAGCTTCAATAACTATTTCAAGTCAGGATCAAGGCGATCCAAAACGGTGCAGACTGCTATTGCCGCAAAAAATCCCTCAGGCGATACAACTTACACCAGGCAGGGTCAGACCACTTCCTTGGTGGGTACAGAGCCAGATTTGGGGCAGTACAGGAACTATGCCATCCAGGCCTACCTGAACTATCATCGTGTCATTAGGAAACATGACATTACTGTATTTGGCGTGTTTAATACCGACAACTCAACCATTGATAAGGCTGAGATTTTCAGAGGAACCAGTGGAGCGAATCTTACCCTTGCGTATAAAAACAATGGAGGTGGCAGCAGGATCACCTACATGTACAACAAGAAATACATCGCTGAATTCTCTGCAGCCTATATGGGTTCGGAGAATTATCCACCAGGAAACAGGTACGGTTTTTTTCCCGCAGGATCTGTAGGATGGATATTAACGGAAGAAAGATTCCTGCGTGAAAGCAAACTTGTCAATTTTTTGAAAATAAGAGGCTCCTACGGAATTACCGGTAACGATGAAATAGGAGGTCAACGATTTATGTTTTATCAAACCTATCCATTCGGAGCCAGTTATTTCTTTGGAACCAACAATGCGACTACTGCATCTCTTTCCGAAGGCAGGTTGGCAAACCAGGATGTAACATGGGAAAAGGAAGCCAAGACGAACATAGGTTTGGACGCTACGCTCTTTAATCGCCTTGATGTATCGCTCGATGTCTTCAACCACGACCGGACAGACATTCTAGTTGTATCAAATCGCACAGTACCGCTTTTACTTGGCTATACTGACCTTCCTAGCGTCAATGGTGGAGAACTGAATAATAAAGGCTTTGAGGCTTCCATACGCTATAGAAACTCGGAGAAAAGAGCATTCCAATTTTTCACACAAGTCAACGTATTCTATTCAAGGAGCAAGGTTGTATTTGACGGGCAGGCTATTCAGTTAAATCGGGGGCAGATAACCGGAGGCAGACGGGTAGGGCAACCATTTGGCTTAAAAGCTTTAGGACTTTTTGCTACTGATGAAGAAGCTGCAACAAGCGCTAAACCGATAGGAATTACTGCAAAAGCGGGAGACATAAAGTATGAAGACCGCGGTGGGCCGCTTGGAAGACCTGACGGGATAATTGATGGTAACGATAACCAGTCCATTGGAAAACCCGCATTTCCTGATATCAACGCGGGCTTACATAGTGGTATGAGATATAAAAATTTTGATTTAGATGTCGTTTTGCAGGCAGTGAGTGGTAGTACAGTATATTTAGGATCCAGTCAATACAGGCCCTTTCAAGGACAGGGCAAAGTAAGTGAAGTAGCTTTAGAGCGATGGACACCCGAAAATGCGGCTAATGCCACAATGCCCAGGCTTACTGTAGATAATAACGCCAATAATCTTAACAATTACAGATTTTCTTCATTTTATCAACGTGATGGAAGCTTTATCAAATTGCGCAGTATTGAGTTAGGATATTCGCTTTCTCAGGCGTTAATCCGTAAAATCAGGTTACAGGAAGCACGTGTATTTCTTAATGGTACTAATATGTTCTCTCTTGATCATATAGAATACGGAGATCCTGAAGCGTTGGGAGATGTTTACCCTTCCATGAGAACGCTAACGTTAGGATTAAGAGTTCAATTATAAATTCCGTCATAAAAGTCAATAAATGAAAAATAGAATATATACAATCGGCATCCTCTTTTTCTTCCTGCTAGCTGCATGCCAGAAGCTGGACAGAGAGATAACAACTGATTTGAATAAGGAGCTTATAGAAAGTGTTCAAGGCAACGTTGGCAGTCTTTTGAATGGCGTGTATGGGGAATTACGGGAAGGATTTTTAGATGTCGATGGGGCTATGATTGCTTCAGCTACAGATGAAGCAGAACATGCCGATGAAGGAAGTTCCGTGCAAAACTTCAATAA
>JACMJX010000158.1 GCA_014380425.1 Chitinophagaceae bacterium
AAAAAGCCGATCTGGTTAACGGCGCCGACGGTTCTTCTTTCCGGGTTGTATCTCTGTAGAAACACATTTTCCCTTGCCGTTACGTTCTGGAAGTCGAGGTAAATGGTCTGGCTCATTTTTCTTTTAGAGCTGTTGATCCGGTATCCAAATTTTATATCGGCTCTAAAATAACCCGCCAGCTTATCCGTATTATACCTTGCTTCGTCCAGTACTTCTTTGTTAGCCGCAATAGAGGCATTCAGATCTACGGGCGTGGCATACTTGCCACCGATACTACTCACCCTGAAATCTGTTGTGAAAGCATTTTTCTTCTTGCTGCCTACTTTCCATTCCTTTCCTGCAAGCACATTCAATACGTTGCCGTAGTTGAAAGAGCTGTTTCTTTCTATTCCATCGCTTCCTTCATATTTCGAATCGAAAATGGAAGATGTAATCAATAAGTAATAACCTTTGCTGAGAAATTTCTCCAGTGTAAGTTCCACGCCTATATTACTTCCGGTACCATCATTCACCAGCCCGCCTTTATCGGGGAACGTGAAATCTGACCCACTATTCAACATGGAGAATCCGGTAGGCCTGTTTTCCACCGGCACATTGGTAAGGCTTTGATAGTATCCTTCCACTTTAAATCTCCAGTCGCCGGCAAAGCGCTTTTCATAACCTACTACATAGTGGCTTGCCATTGTAAAGTCCAGGTCTCGGTTGCTCCGATCTAAGGATCCATCTTGATTCTCCTGCTCATACAAGTACACCGGAAAGGGTTGTAGCTGGGAGTGCAGGCCATAGCTCACATAAATTTGATCGCTGCCGCTGGCCTGCCAGGTAAGGGATGCTCTTGGTTCTATGGTAGATGTATTATTGAATGTGAAACTGTTACCGTGTAAACCTGCGTTGAAGGTGAGTTTATCCGTTGGCTTGTACCTCACCTGCGCAAAATATTGCATGAGCAGGAAGTTATCGTCAAAATCGCGGATGACATCATAGTTATCGGCGGCAGATTTTCCCTCCTTGTCCAGCACTTTGGTTTCAAGTGCGTATTGTTCCCCTGTAACGCCCGCCCTCCAGGATGTTCTGGCATTGATCTTTGAGTTGAAGTAGGAGGAAAAGCGCAGGGTGTTTTGCTGGTTCCTGGAAGAAGTAATCTGGTAGCGGTTGTTGTAACCTTGAAATGGAAGAGGGTATTGGTAATCGTCGAAATCATTTTTTACGGTGGAATAGGAAACAGAGGTGCGGAGATAGGATTTTTTGCCAACATCAAGCGTATGTTTAGCTCCAAAAACAGAAAAGTTTCCGGTGCTGTAGCTGTCCTGGTCTTTGCGTGCAAAGAAGTCCGTTGTGTCTACGTCTTCGCCTATAAAATCAATAGTGCTGATGCCGCCCATTCCATAAAGAGAAAAAGCTCCAGCTTTACCTTTTCCGAAGTTGATATTGTATACCCAGTCTTGGTAATTCGGCGTTGCGCTGGTGCCAACATTCAACCCGATGGAACTAGCGATCTGCACAAAGGAGTAACGGTAGCCCACAAGGTAGGAGCTTCCGTTCTTCTTCTTGCTGAGCGGCCCCTCCAGCATAACTTCCGCTCCGCTGAAAAGATTCAGCTGTAATGTTCTTTCATGCTTGTCGGGATTGCCCGTGCGCAGATTGATATCGAATACAGCTGCCGTTGCATTGCCAAATTCAGCGGGGAAAGCACCTGTGAGAAAGTCGGATGTTTTCAGTGCATTGGTATTAAGTGCCGATACCGGCCCTCCTGTGGTTCCTAAAGTTGCATAGTGGTTTGGGCTGGGCGCCGGAAGTCCTTCTATACGCCAGAGTACGCCTGCAGGCGAGTTACCCCTTACTACTATATCATTTCGACTGTCGTTATTAGAAACCACGCCAGCAAAGTTGCTCACCAGTTTAGAAGGATCGTTACGCCCTCCCGCGAACCGGGTTACTTCATCTACATTGAATGAGCGGTTGCTTCCCGTAACATATTCGTTGGTGGCAGCGCCTTTCTTTACTTTCGATGCGCTTACCGTTACCTCGCCCAGCTCGGCAATGCTTTGCTCAAGAGCCGCATCCAGTATTACCTCTTTACCAGAGGTAACAAGCACTTCCGGTATAAGAATAGGCTTGTAACCTTTATAAGTGATGATTACTTTCTGACGGCCAATAGGAACATTCCGAAGCGTAAACTTACCATTTGCATCAGACGTAGTGCCGGCGGCATTGCCTTCTATACTGATGGTAGCGCCTTCCAAGGGCTTCTCGGAAGCTTTGTCGAGAACGGTACCCTTGATGGTTTGAGTGATTTCCTGCGCGTTGATTTGCAGCGCGATCATTGAAAAAATAAAGAGCTGAGTAAGATGCCTGAGTAACTGTTTCATGCTAATTGATTTAATGTGACTGCAAAATATCACGCCTGCCATGAACACCACTTGACGTATGTTAAGTAGATGGTAGCAGGAAGATTACTTAACATATGTTAACTAAAGCCAGGTATCGTCTTTCTTAACAAAGGTCAAGTATTAATGAAATCACAAGCCCCAGCTTTGTTTGTTTTTAACCCTTTTTATTATACGCCTATAAATAATTTTTACCATGAATATTCTAGTTTTCGGAGCCGGTAACAGAGCCGGCAGATATTTGATAGAAAGGGCTTTGGAGCAGGATCATTATGTAACCGCTTTTATTCCCCATACGGAGGAAAACGAATTTCCTGTGCATAAGAATCTTCTGATTGTTTCTGGTGCGATATCTGATTACAATGCGATCGATGAAGCAATGCAAGCGGTCGTCAACGGCGAGTTGCGCAGTGCTGAATTCATACTCCATGCCGAAGAGGAATTTTTGATTTTGCCCAAGTGCCAGCGACTTCGCCACTTGCGAATTGGGGCCATCAGCGCCCAC